>JACMPP010000034.1 GCA_014377445.1 Oligoflexus sp. | reverse complement strand
TTGGTGTTGCCTAATCTTCAGACGCTCTGCCTCGAAGTTTTAATCAAGATCACCTGGGCTCAAATCTGGCTCGTGAAATAACGATACAAGTAGCGAAGGAGAAGGGTTGTTGTGACCACGAGCACGACTGTTCGCACGAGTCCCTGACCGCGCTTTAGGACAAATCCCGCGCCGAGATAGTTGCCGATTGCATAAGAGACTGCACCGGACAAACCTAAAGGCCAGAGCGTTCGGCCCTCCATAACAAAGAAGGTCAGTGCTCCGAGGTTGGATGAGAGATTGAAGACTTTCGTAATCGCGTTAGCCGTAAGGGTCTTTACCCCATGCTGCTCCAGAAAATTCATGAAGAATGCTCCTGTGCCCGGTCCAAGCAAACCGTCATAAAGTGAAATCCCAGCCAGGCCAAGCGGCGTGCCTAAAGATTTTAATTTTCCGATCAGGAGCAGGGGTGTATCGATATCGTTTTGTGGACTCAGATGAGCGATGGCTTTCCCTTTTTTTTCGTCCCAAAACCAACGTTTGATCATAAAGCTCATGACGATGACGAGAAGAATTGGGACGATCGTGCTGATGCGATCGAGAAAGGCTTTGTGTTGGGAAAGAAAAGCCCCCACGGCGGCCATGCTAAAACAGAGAACGATCAGGAGAAGCCAGACCTTCATTCCAAGCTTGGGTAAAAGATTCGCGCGGCGATAACGAAGGAGTGCCGGGAGTGAGCCACCGGCCGATATTGTTTTGTTGGTGCCGAGCAGAAAAATAGGGGGAACCCCAAGGTTCAGAAGAGTCGGCACTGTGATCAATCCTCCGCCCCCGCCCATCGAGTCGACAACACCAGCCGCCAGCGCGGCCAGCATGAGAGGCCAGGCGTTGTTGAGAAAAAAAGCTGAGGTCAAAGTTTCAAAGATCGTGCTGGGCATAGACTTGGGCCTGTTCTTCGCCCCGAGGCGAGTCAATTGGGAAGACCTGGGGCCGCTCATCCAAACAGCCGCAACTTGCAGTCGTATTCTTTTCTGTTAAACTTTTCTAGGTTCCTCATAAATCCAGAGTGTGATTCACCAGCCGTCCGATGGCCGCGGGCCAAGATCCGCGAAACAAGAATTTAGGTGATTTGTGTCTAGAACTCATCCATTTTTGACTTTTATTTTCACTGGTTTTGCTACTGTACTTTCGGCGAGCCTTTATATGGGCTGCACCAAAGACAATGTCGAGACCGAAGAGGCTGTGACGCCACCGAAGGAAAACAAAAGTGCTGCGGCAGGTCAAATTCCGGAGACATTATCGGCCCAGCCTGCTTTGGCAGTCGCGACTGTCGCGAGCCTGATATCCGTTCGCGATGTGATGGTCCGTGAGCCGGAACGATTTAAGAAAGTTCTCTGCAGCGACAGTAAATTTTATGATCTTCAATATGAGAACGGACGTTTCTCATTGGCCGCCGAGCCGTTGAGTGTCTGCGTCTTGATGGCTGATACCAAAGAATTGAAGCCGATCGGGATCTGTGGGGACGACAACTGCGAAAGCTCGGCGGTCAGTGAATGCCCCGAGCCTCAAAAGAAGGAACTCCTCAAAGCTTTTGCTGACGAGCAGACCGTTCAAAGGTGTTGGAACATTGGAAGTTTTGCACCTCTGCAGTTTACCGTTCTCATGACTAAGATCGGCCAAAGCTGTCAGGCTCAAACTCTCGCGAAAACACCCAAGGGCTGGCTGCAGCTCAATACGATCGACGGCATCTTCGAGACTAGAAAGACGGCGACTGCCGAAGGAACCGGCTGCTGGTGGGAGGCGGGAGCCAACTTCAGCTACGAAGGGGATTGGTTTGGTCAGCAAAAACGTGTCTTGCCCATCATGGCTTTCCAGAAGCAGGGCGGCCTTTACGCATTGCTTCGCAGCAGTTGGAGCGGGAGCGAGAACTTTCAGCTCTTCCGCCTCGATGGTGAGAAGGCCTTGGAGATCGAGAGCTTTGCGGAATCCTTCAAAGACCCAAGTCCCGATCCTCTGCCGGCTGCTGCGATAGTCCCGGAAGAAAAATCGAAGCCCAAAGGCAAGGCAAAGTCCAAAGGCAAGGCTAAGAAGGGGAAAGCGGCTGCGGTAAGCCAGCCTAACCCTGAGAGTGGTAATAGCGGCACATCCTCTTCCCCTTCACCCGCGCCAGGTGAAGAGTCCGCGTCGCCTCTTGACCAACAACCTGTCCAGGAAGCGGCTCCCGAAGTCGAGACAGCCCCTGCTGCTCCTGCCGAAGACAATAAGGGGTCTTCGAACTCCGCTCAAGCCCCGGTTCGTGTGCCTGACGAAGACAAAGGCGTAAGCCCACTCGAAGAAAAGCCGTAAATTCAATGAATTTCCTGCGATGAGAGCCCTGAAGGTCGCTCTCAGGCAGCCTTCCACCGAGACAAAACAGCCTCCTTTACGCTCCCACGCCTTCAAGCGTCCCCCGAAATCACGATGGATGAACTGTGCGCTTTACAGAGCATGCGTTCCCGCCGTAATTTGATTCATCGATCGAGCGGGAGGACTGAGTTTGCAAAGCCTTTTCAGAAACTGTTTGCTAGGAATTATCGTGAGCACATCGACATTCGGGCATGCCGCACCCTTAAAAAGCGACAAGGATTATCTCTGGCTGGAAGATCTCAGAAGCGAGAAGAGTCTCACGTGGGTGAAACAGCATAATGAGCGAAGCCTCAAGCGTCTGGAAGAAACGCCCACATACGCCGGTATGAAAAAAGAAGCCCTCTCTATATTGGAAGCGAAGGATAAAATCCCCTTCGGCTCTATCCGCAAGGATTTTGTCTACAATTTTTGGCAAGACGCGGATCATGTCAAAGGCATTTGGCGCAGAAGTCCATTCAACGCCTATCGTGACGGTAAACCGCAGTGGGATACTCTTCTCGACATCGATGCTCTGGCCAAGTCAAGCGGCAAGAACTATGTCTACGGCGGCACCGAGTGTCTTCGCACCAATCCCAATCGTTGTCTCATCACGCTTTCCGAAGGCGGCAGCGATGCTTCCTTTCGTCGCGAATATGATATAGAAAGACGTCAATTCGTTGAGGGTGGTTTTGAACTGCCAGCATCCAAGTCGTCGCTTGGATGGGTCAACAAAGATGAATTGATCTTCAACAATGCCCTCACTCCGGAAACACAGACTGATTCCGGATATTCCATTGAAGTCCGCATGTGGAAACGCGGACAAAAGACTCAGGAATCCACGGTCGTCTTCAAAGGCGAAAAGTCGGATGTTTCGGTGAGCGGCTGGGTCACTCGCGATGAAAATGAAGACAAGGACTACATTTTCTACTCGCGTTCCCTAAGCTTTTACACCTCTGAACTCTACGTTGCAAAAGAAGGCAAAGCGCAAAAGTTGCCATTGCCTATCGATGTTGAAATGAAAGGTCTGCACAAAGGCCAATTCCTCTTTGTCAACCGTAAGCCCATCGACAAGTTTCCTGCCGGCTCGCTCATCGCAGTTGAGTTCAGCGAACTCCTCAAGGGCAAAACGCCTTATAAACTGATCTTCACTCCGAACGAACGTCAGGCGATTGATTCCGTTGCGATCAGCAAAGACTTTATTTACACCGATCTGCTCGACAATGTTCGCAGCCGCGTTTTGCGCTTCGAGCTCAAGGGCAAAGACTGGAAGGAAAAAGAACTTCCTCTCGATAACAACGGTTCCATCGCCTTGACCTCGGTCGATGACGAGAGCAACCGCATGCTTATCGGCTATGAAGACTTTCTCACGCCGAGCAGCCTCTTTGCCTTTGACGGCGGCACACTCGAGAAGACGTTGATCATGCAACTGCCCCCTCGTTTCAAATCCGAGGGACTGGCGATCGAGCAGGCTTTTGCGACAAGCACCGATGGCGAGAAGATCCCTTACTTCATGATCCACTCGAAAGCGATGAAGGCCGATGGCAGCAATCCGACCCTTCTCTATGGGTACGGCGGCTTTGAGGTAGCTTTAAATCCAAGCTATCTCGCAGTTGCCGGGAAGCTTTGGCTTGAGCGTGGTGGCATCTATGTTCTCGCCAACATCCGTGGCGGTGGGGAGTTTGGTCCCCGTTGGCATCAGGCGGCTTTGCTGGAGCATCGCCAAAAGGCTTTTGATGACTTCGCAGCGGTGGCCAAAGACCTGATCGCCAAAGGCATCACCAAGCCGGCCAACCTTGGTATCCAGGGCGGTAGCAACGGGGGTCTCTTGATGGGCGCAAGCTTCACCCAACATCCCGAGCTCTACAACGCTGTCGTTTGCCAGGTGCCTTTGCTCGACATGCTCCGCTATCACAAGCTCCTCGCCGGAGCGAGCTGGATGGCCGAATATGGCAATCCTGACGATCCGAAAATGCGGAAAGTTATAGAAAAATATTCTCCATTCCAAAATCTCGATCCTAAAAAGGTCTATCCTGAAGTCTTTTTTGTGACATCGACAGCGGATGACCGCGTCCACCCGAGCCACGCACGGAAAATGGCCGCACGAATGGAAGAGTATGCGAAGCCCTTCTTCTATTACGAGAATATAGAGGGTGGACACAGTGCCAGCGCCGATCTTCAACAAAGAGCCAAGCGCTCGGCTCTCGAGTTCAGTTACCTCTGGATGAAGCTCGCGAATCCAAATAAATCGTAAGTATTGGGGAGTAGGGGAGCGACGCTCCCCTCCCTGATCATATTCTTTATCGTCTAACGACTGGTGACAGGTCTCTCGAGTGGTCGGCTACAGGTGTAGCGCGAGTAGAGCTGTAGCTTAGGTTTCGGAGTCTGATCCGGTTTTACCTGGATCCCAAGTTCGAGCACATTCCATACTTGCTCGCTCGTTGTATCCCAGGCATCCCCGTAAGGCTGCGGGCAGGCTTGCTGCACCTCCAGCGTTGGTTCGGAGGTCTTTTCAAAACCACGGTCGACAGCGTTAACAGGCAGGAAGAACGTTTGCTTCGCTACCGGGTAGAGCGATCCGTTCTGCGCCAGGCCCAGAATCGAGTAGCTTAAGAAGCTCCAGGACAAAACTGAAAGCAATACGAATCTATTTTCAAGCTTCATAACGGATTACTCCTGAGATTGTCGTCCCTAGTCTTGATCGTCTCGTAGCTTCCCATAAACAGATTTGCTTCTGTTTTGCTATCCGGAACCACTAGAGTTGCAACACCTTCTTCAATCATTGCGTTGTAGGGTATACGGCCAAGTGCAAAAGTTTTTCGGCGGATCAAATGGTGACGGCCGAAAATCATGATTTGGGTTGGGTTGCGCACGAGCTCGCTGTGCACTTCGTCGGACGGATGTCCGAAAGCCACGACAGGCTCATAAACGCAACTATTCAAAGCAGTTGACTTCGCGACATGACATCGACGCTGAAGTTCTTCGCACGTTTTCGCTCGAACCCTTTCAATGTAGAAGTCACGGTTGAGAATGGGGTCCGCTGGAATTTGGCCTTTCAGCATCGATTCCCGAACGGATTCGATCATTTTATCGATCTCGCCGTAGGTCGTATCCTGGACATGGACGTGCGTGAGCTGCTGAGCATGCAGGGCATTGGCGAGTGAGATGGCGACCTTAAGGGCCGCTTCCCCTTCGCTTTCCAGATTGTCGGCTATGAGCATGCGCAAAGGTCGAGTGAAATCGATGGCTTTGTTGAGGGGAACGAGGAGTACAGGCACTTCAGCATCGGATGCCAGAGCGAACCCAGTGGAAAGTCCCGAAAGAAAACGGTTGCGATTCTTATCTTCTTTGCGCACACCACAAACAATCAGTCCGGCGTGTCGCTCCTGAGCAAAACTCAAGATCGCTTCAGCCGGAAAATCCCGCAAAACCTCAGCACTGACTTCGACGTCGTCAATACTTTCACGTATCGCGTCGAGCTTGGCCTTCGCCTCTTTTTCCTCGTTGTCGCTGAAGTTGCTTTCGTATCCATAATAAGGATTCACGACAATATCCCCGGATCCCACATAACTGAAGAGTGGCCTGACCGCATGGACCAAATGCAAAGGAGCATGGAGTTTTTTCGAAAGAAAGCGCGCTGTACTCAGAATTGACTGATCCGAGGAATCAAGTAGGAGTGCGGCGACAATTGGTCGACTGACGTGTACGTGAGTTTGCATGGAAAAGCCCTTCCTCTGCGCGGATTCAAAAAGATTTGGCTCGGCCTCTTAACATCAAGCAATTCTTAGGCCACTTATGCGTAACCCAATTGCACGGAGCAGGACTGGGTCTAAGCGCACGGAAACGTGGAGAAATAAGAGGATGCCGAGGCATTCCTCAAATAGTATGAAGGCTGTATGATTTTGAATACAGATCGCAGGAAGCTACATCCTCACAAGCTGATCTGCGCCCGTCACTCGAAGCAGAGTTGTGTATTTAGCGTGTTACCTAGCCGTCAAAGGCAACTTTCTTTCGATCCAGTTGCGATAGCCGCCGATCATGCTATGCACATTCGTATAGCCCATCTTCTGCAAATTTTGAGCCGCGAGAGCCGAGCGATAACCACCGCCACAATACAAAACGATTTGTGCCGATTTGTCCGGGACAAGCTCTTCGATATCGCGTTCGATAATCCCCTTCGAGAGAGGAATGGCCTCAGGCAGGTGACCTGCAGCCCATTCCGACTCTTCCCGAACATCCACGAATTTGAAATCAGTCTTGTCTTTGAGAAGTTTAAAGACTGCATCAGCTTCAATTTCGCTGATTTCCTGCCGTACTTCATCCGCTAGTTTTTCAAAACCAGGACTATGTTTCATTCGGAATCCCTCCCACTTGGATCGTATTCTCCATCAAAGCCTCAGAGACCTTCACTGTGTCAACAAAAAAACTGGCGCCTTTCTTCCGGATCTTGCAGGATTGGGGGACATTTTTTTATCAGGACCCACGATTCAGCGACCGCCTGTCGACACTGCGCTCGCATCGGAGTATTCATGAAGGTCTCTCTTCATAGACTTTTCACCTTATGCCTCCTGCCCTTAGCTGGCAGTGTCGAGGCCAAAACCATATCGATTGATGAATTCTTGAACAGTGTGCGTGATGCAAACCAAACGCTCAAAATCGCCAGTATCACGATCGAGGCCGGCGATTTGCGATCGACGTCCGCCGATATCATTTTTTCACCCCAGTTCTTCAGCCAGGCGTCTCACACGCTGGATAAAAAGGAATCAGCCAATCCGCTGGCGCCCGATAAGGTCGAGGCGACCAATCTCAGTTTCGGAATCCAGAAACTTTGGGAGTCGGGCCTCCAGTCACAGATCAGCTACAATCTGACCAAGGTCAATCTCGACCAGCCTAGCGTGCCGGGATTTTTCACTCTGCCCCTAGCGCTCCCAAACCCTCTGGTACCCGGTACAACATCCACCCAAAATGTGACAATCCCCAACCCGATCGTGGGCATACTGCCTCGCTCCGAATATACTGAGGCACGAACTCAGCTCGATCTGGTCCAACCCCTCTGGAAGAATTCCGAGGGTCGCGATTACGGCCTGACCCGCGAGAGCACAGTGGCAAAGATTGCGATGCAGCAGATGGGTGAGCGCTACAAAGTGAAGAGCCTCGTGGCCCAGGCTGAGTACGTCTACTGGCAGCTGGCGCTGGCTCAGGAAGCTGTTCGCACGCAAGAGGGAAGTATCGAACGCTTTCGCAAAATTAAGGAATGGGCGAAAAACCGCGCCAACAGTCAGCTTGGTGATAAAGCCGATCTCCTGCAGGCCGACTCAGGACTCCGGGTCAAGCAACTCGAGCTGGAACAGGCTAAGAAGGATCGTAATGCGCTCCAGAGAGTGTTCAATACCCTGCGAGGCGTAGCGGGTGAAGCGATTGAAGGCGATCTTGTGCCTTTAAACAGCAAAGCCCTTAGCCTTGATAAAATGAACGTCAAATCGAAAGAAGGCGGCATGGACGAAAAGGGGGGAGTCAAACGCCTCGACGTCGAGATCGCCAAACAAGCGGCAAAACTCAGTGAAATAGAGGTCGAGCAAAGTCGCGAGAAATTCAAGGGACAACTCGATGTCTTCGGTTCGGTTGCACTCAATTCTCTCGAAGAGAAATCTCTGGATGCGGTCAAGGGCTCGGTTCAGGCTGATCACCCCACCTATGTCGTCGGCATCAAATTTTCCACGCCCCTCGATCACGATATTATCGATCGCGATCGTGAAGGACTGATCAAGATGAATCAGGCGGCAAAACTGGATCAGGACCTAAAGGAATTCAACGCCAGGCAGGACTGGGCGGATCTTAGAGCCCAGCTTGGCGAAGCGGAAACAAGGCTTAGACTCGCAACTGAACTCGAACAAGCCCAGAAAGAAAAACTTAGCTATGAAAAACAGCGTCTCAGTATCGGTCGCACCACGACTTATCAAATTCTGATGTTTGAGCAGGACTATGCGAACGCGCAGTTGGCCACCATCAAATCCAAGGCCGATATTCTCGGTATACTCGCCCGGCTCAAATCGTTTGGAGACGCAACATGAATTTAGCCGCCTTGTCTATCAAGCGCCCCGTGTTCATCACCGCAATCGTTGTCACCATGCTCCTCGCCGGTTTTATGGCTTTCAAACGCCTGGGGGTCGACCTTTTCCCTAATATCACCTTTCCAATCATCACGGTGTTTACAGCCTATCCCGGGGCCGGACCGAAAGAGGTGGAAACGCTCATTTCCAAGATTTTGGAAGAACAGATAGCGTCGACGCCCGGACTGAAAGCGGTTCGCTCCATGAACCGCGAAGGTCTCAGTATCGTCAGCGCCGAGTTTACCCTCGAGACCGACGTGAAGTATGCGGAGCAACAGATTCGGGACAAGGTCTCGGCCGCCAAGCACAACCTGCCGAGCGATATCAACGAGCCTCTGGTCAGACGGCTTGACCCCAGCGAGCAGCCGGTTTCGGTTATCGCGCTGCAGGCCGAACTCTCGGCCACCGAACTCTTCGACCTCGCCGACCGAACGGTGCGGCCCGCTTTTGAACAGATCCCGCAGGTCGCTCTGGTGGAGATCGTCGGAGGTCGCAAGCGGGAGATTCACGTCCTTCTCGATCGCGCGAAGCTCAAGCAGCATGAGCTCTCCGTCTCCCTCGTCGCTCAGAGACTCAAGGCCGCAGGGATGAACATTCCTGCGGGTAAGGTCACCGAAGGTCAAAAGGATTCGATGTTTCGAACCCTGGGTGAATTTGCGAGTTTGAGCGAAATCGGTGCGACCGTCGTCAACTTTCTCGGCAATGAAGTGCCCGTCCGGATTCGAGACCTTGGAGAAGTCAAAGATTCAATGAAAGACGAATTGAATCGAACCTACTTCAACGGCAAGCCCGCGGTGTTCATCCTCATCCATCGCCAGTCCGGAGCCAACACGCTCTCGGTCGTCAAAAGTGTTATGAAGAAACTCGACGAATCCAAAGCCAAACTCGCCGACCTCAAAGGTGCGCCTCAGCTCAACCTGATCCGCGACGGCTCCAAAATGATTCGCGATAACGTCGATGATGTTCAGGAATCCATCATTCTCGGAATCATCCTTACCATCATCGTCGTCTACTTCTTCCTCGGCAGCGCCCGTTCCACTCTTATCACGGGCCTCGCGCTCCCCAACTCCCTTCTGGGTGCCTTTATTCTGATGCAAATCTGCGGCTTCACAATCAACGTCATGACGCTCCTCGCCCTCAGTCTGGCCGTCGGACTGCTCGTCGATGATGCCATCGTGGTTAGGGAGAATATTTTCCGCCACATCGAACTTGGCGAAAAACCCGCTGTTGCCGCTTACAAAGGTACCGTTGAAGTAACTCTGGCCGTGCTTGCCACAACTCTTGCCGTCATCGCTGTATTTGGTCCCATCGCTTTCCTCCAAGGCATCATCGGACAATTCTTTAAAGAATTTGGTCTGACGATTTGTTTTGCAATGTTGATCTCCCTCTTCGATGCCTTGACTGTCGCGCCTATGCTGTCCGCTTACCTCGCCGGCAAGATGCACTCGGAGCCAAAGAAAGGCATTCACTACTACAGTTTGGGTGCGGTCCTGAGGGGCTTCAACTGGATGCAGGATCGCCTGGAGGATCTGTATGTCTACGTTCTGAAGGGCGTGATACGCATGCCCTGGCTCATTCTCATCATGGCTATCGCAATCTTCGTCAGTTCACTCCTGCTCGCCAAGAAGGTGCCAAAGACCTTTCTCCCGCCTCAGGATTTCGGTGAATTTCTGGTCTCGATCGACCTTCCTCCCGGCACCAGTCTCGATTCGACCAGCGCTCGGGCGCTTAAGGCTGAGGCGCTGATCCGCAGTTTTCCGGAAGTGGACCACACGTCGCTCACCGTTGGAAAAGACGGGGAAATCGATTTTGCCGAATTCTTTGTCCAACTCGTGCCACGCAAGAAGCGAAGCGAAGATACCTCCCAGTTTAAAGATCGCCTTCGAAAGAAGCTGGCCGTTGAGTTCGCGGACGCGCGGCCCATCGTCAAAGACATCGATATAATCGGCGGCAACCTGAGGCCCTTCATGGTCAACGTCTTGGGTGACGATTTTGAGAACCTTGAGAAATACGCCGGCGAACTTCATGCCAAACTCAAGCAAAATCCGGCTTTGAAAGACGTCGACATCAGCTATAGCCCCGGCAAACCTGAAGTCCAGATTTCGATCGATCAGAAGAAAGCCGAGCGCCTCGGGGTCATGGTGAACAGCGTGGGTCTGGAGCTGCGTGGTCAGGTCGAAGGGGTGACACCAAGCTTTTTCCGGGAAAAGGGCGAAGAATATGATGTTCGTCTGCGAATGCGTGAGGACCAGCGAAACCTCGCGGCGAACTGGGACAAGATCTATGTCCCCAACATGAACTACTTCAACGTTCGATTGAGCGATCTTGCCAGTTTCAAGAGGGTCGAGGGGCCTTCGAACATCAACCGGCAAAACCGAACGCGTTACATTCAAATCACCGCCGACCTGACTCCAGGCGGAGCGGGAATGGCTCAGGCCATGCAGGATACCAAAGATATCATGACCAACGAGGTTCATCTCCCCGAAGGCATGAGATACGTCTTTGTCGGGCAGGCTGAGAGTTATGCCGAGATGATCGAAAATATGATCATCGCTTTGGGTCTGGCCGTCATCTTCATCTACCTTGTACTCTGTTCTCTCTATGAATCCTTCGTCACGCCGCTGACTATCATGCTGGTTCTGCCGCTGGCGATGTGCGGTGCGTTTGCCGCGCTCTATATCACCAACAAGTCGCTCGATCTCTTTTCGATGATCGGCTGCATCCTCCTCATGGGGGTCGCGATTAAAAACTCGATTCTGTTGGTTGATTTTGCCAATCAGAAGGTAGGGGAGGGCATGGACCGCAACGAGGCGATGATCATGGCCGGCAAGACGCGTCTGAGACCGATTCTCATGACGACTGTGGCTCTGATTGCGGGGATGCTTCCGATCGCCGTCGGGCTCAACGAAGCTTCGGCGCAGAGGACCTCGATGGGTGTCGCAATCATCGGCGGACTGCTTTCTTCAACCGCCTTGACCTTGCTCGTTATTCCAGCCGCTTATGCTTATATCGATCGCTTCCGCGTCTTCAGTCTTAAGCATATGCGGCGCCTGTTTTCAGTGCATTGATCGATCGGGGTCGCTTGATGGCGGCCTTTTACTCTGGTCTTTCAGCACGTCTGCATAGGTCTCTGATCTCATTGACCTTGCCAAGAGTCACAAACGGAAAGCTAGTGTCGGGAATGAAATTTCCTGATGAAAAGTTGAGAGAAGCATTGTCATTTATGGCCTGTAGGTTTAATGTTTGGGCCCAGGAAGCCTATATCGCACTTGTCTTTTTTAGGGCAACCATCTACAAATTCAGGGAATATTCATGCTCGCACCCTTTATGGTCGCTGTGTCCGGTGGATCAGGTTCAGGCAAGACTACATTTGTAAGCAAACTGCAGGCGCGTCTTGATAAAGAAAGCCCCCTCGTCCTCAGCATCGATCATTACTACAAAGATCTAGGGCACCTTTCTCACGAGGAACGAGCATCCTGTAACTTCGATGATCCCGAGTCGATCGAGAAATCCCTTCTCTACAAGCAGATCAGTCTGCTGCACGATGGCCAGAGTGTCGATCGCCCTTCCTACGACTTCGCATCGCACACGCGTACGGATTTGACGCAAACCCTTGAACCAAGTTCCGTAATCATCGTTGATGGCATCTTCTCTCTTTGTTATCCCGAACTCTTCCAACTCTACGATCTGAAAATTTTCATCGATGTCGATGACGATGTTCGAGTTGTTCGCCGGATTCGTCGGGATATGGCCGAACGCGGCCGCAGTTTTGAAAGTTGTGCTTTGCAATATCTAGGCACGGTAAAAGCGATGCACAAGAAACACATTGAACCAACCAAAGCCGCAGCCGACATCATTATTCCCTGGCAAACTATGAATGAGCGCGCCGTGGGCGCTATCACTGATCTTATTCAGCTTTCTGTCAAACGTCGCAGTCTCTAATCAGGCACGGGCCTGGCGCCCCGTTCTTGCTTCCCTCACTCTCGATCAAAATCAAACTTTCTCCCTCAAAGTCTGACTAAAATACCAGTTTCATTATCCAATGAATGTGCGGGATTAGCTCCTCCATTTCAGTCTTTGGATGATTCACCGTAGGGGTAGTTAGCATCTGCTGGATCACAATACTGAATTTCGGAATCTACGAAATTCAGACCTTAGAGGAGCCTGTCATGAGAGTTTTGCGCCCGAGTTGCGTTTATACGTCTGCTATGGGATCGCTCTTTGCCATCACCGTCACGCTTTCCGCTTGCGATAGTCCAACCGTCTTCCGAGAGTCGGGGATTCCAATCATCACCAAACCCTTAGCGTACCAAGCGCCCGGCGAAGACGCTGTCGCAAGCGGGCCGGAGGTTGATTCCAGCAACGATCCCCTTGGCGATGGAGCCCCGGATGACCTCACACCTGATGATAAGGGCGAACCGGATACATTGAACAGAGGCGCTCAACTCACGCGATGGACTTTCAATTCGTCAAGCTTTGGCAATGGCGCTCTCAACTATGCATCCAGCGCTAAAGAGAGCTCGCAATCCATAGTCATGGATAACAACACGGTGACGATTGATGCAAGCTTTACTCAGGTCGATCGCCCCATGATCACAGACCTCTTCGCGCAGGGCAGCGATCTCAAATCCAAGAGTGAAAGCTTTCAGCAAAATTCCTCCGCCTCAGGCTCGCTGGACATACTCCTCGTCGTCGATAACTCAGGATCGATGACGGAAGAACAGAGTAATTTATCGGGTAAACTCTCGCCCCTTTTGAGCTTCGTTGATACCAGTGACTGGCGCATAGGCGTCGTCACAACCGACCCTAAAGATGGCTGTTTAAGAAGCCTTGTTTCAAAATCAGACCAAAATTCGGCAACAGCCTTTCAGACTGCCGTGAATGCCGGCATCAAGGGTAGCGGGAACGAACGCGGTATACAGCAGGCAGTTGCAGGTTTAAAAGGGGAATGCAATGCAAGTGGCAGCTGGCTTCGCGCGCAATCCACCGTCGCCGTCCTGATCGTGAGTGATGAGGATAACTGTTCGGATGGCAAAGGCTGTGGGACAGACCCCTGGGCGAGTGGCAACTACCTGACAGACTATCTGCGCACCATTCGTCAACCCGGTATCAATGCCCGCGTTTACGGTTTGATAGGTCACCCGAGCCTGAGTTCAACTCAATGTAAGACGATGGCGAGCAAAGCCAATATTTACGCGGCCGTGATCGACGAAACGGGCGGCAGCTGGGGTTCGATCTGTGATAGCGATTACTCGACGACGCTGCAGGCGATCAGTAAGGATATCAGTGTCATTCTCCTGACTCAATTTACTCTTAAAAACGCTCCGACCGCTGCCAGCTTGAAAGTCTATCGCAACAACATACTGCTCAGCTCGGGGTATGCACTTCATGGGAATGTGGTGGAGTTTGAAAAAGCTCCCCCGGCAGGCAGCACGATTCGCATTGACTACGAATTCAACGCGGCACCACCCCAAAACGAATTTGTTCTGCGGGAACACGCAGAGGCTAATGCCCTTACCGTTTCTCTGGATGGTATCGAGAGCAAAGCCTTTCATCTCGATGCAGCCGCGAACAGCATCGTTTTTGATGCAGCGCCCAAAGCAACCTCCATCAAAGCTCTTTACCGCCGTGCCGATGCACTCAGCAAAGAATTTTCTGTTGGCGCTGGATTGGACATCTCGAAAATGACAGTCACTGTCAATAAACAAGCTCTGGCCGCGGCGGACTACTTCTATCGCAAGAACGATGGGATGGTCGCGTTGAAGACCCCCCCGGGCGATAAAGCCGAAATTGGCATCAGTTTTGAAAAAATATTAGCCCACCGACTGGACTATCCTCTTTTCCTAAGTGCGGACGCGAGTGTGTCGAGCTTCGACAGCAACTCAGGAGCGGTCATAGCTTCCCAAAGGTCGGAGAATGCCTTGATCTTTGCCGCAGCGGACTACAGTCCGAGTCGCAAAGTTACGGTCAGAGTGAAAAGCAATGAATCCTGGAAAATTCCTTTGGCGGAAACAGTCCTGGCGGAAAGTTTAAATGTTAAGTCGTCTGGAGTTCGTTGTGAGCGCTATCAAATGTTCGGAAACGTCTTGAACGTCAGCGCGTGTGGCTGGTCAATCGGGGCGAAGGTGGATGTGGGATTTCAGTATGAAGCTGAGCATAAGGAACTCTTCGATCTGGCAGTCCTTGTGGAGGCAGGAGCCAAGTCCCGATGGAAGGTCCTGGTAAACGGACTGGTGCTGAAAGCTTCGGATTACAACATAGAGAATGGCCAAATCCGAATCGCAAATCTTCCTGTCAACGCCAAGGTTGAAGTCGAGATGCAGGCGCAATAATCGCCTAGCAGGCGTATACGAGAAACAAAAAAACTGCGAGCCAGTAAACGGCTCGCATGTTTCGTATGGGGTACTTAAGCGAGGAAAGTTTCCATCGCTTGAATTTGAGCTGGCATTTCTTCGGCAGCAGGGTTGATAGGTACGATTTTACATTTTTCGGTATAGGCTTCTAGAGATTCAGTGACAGTCTTTTCAAAGCTTTCGTAAAGATCTTGCTTAGCTTTTTGTACGTCGTTGTTGTTTTCAGCTACAATCATTGATTTGACCAGACTTGAAGGAGCCTGACGAAAAGTCTTTCTGAAGAAGCGAGAGAAGTGTTGCGGGCTGTTGAAGCCACAAAGGGTAAGGACATCCATCAGAGCCAAGCCCAGACCTTTAGAGATGATGTCACGGGCGAGGTGGGCGCGGAAGGACCACAACCAACGCATGGGCGCTATGCCGTAATATTTATGGAAGAGACGGGTAAGGGCAAATTTAGAAATTCCTACGGTTGCAGATAAATCATCTAAGCTAATGTCTTCGCTTATATTTTTTATTACGTAGGCTTGAAGAGGAGCCAGAGAGAGAGCGGCAGAAGGAGCTTCAACAGACTGAGATTGCGCAAGTTTTTCGATAAACAACATGATTTAGATCTCCTAGCGGGTTATCTGCGTTCTTTGACGCAACGCCAAACTAAACCAGTCGAAATGATGTGTCAAGAAGGTTTTATTGGAATTTTAAAAAGAATAATTACGCCATGCAATAACGGTTGGTTGCCGCATGAATGAAGAAGTAGCTCTAGGTATTCCCAATTGTGCCGATCTAGTATCCTTAGTGGGAAGAGAATAGAAACAAGCACTTAGACAGATTGTCTTGCCTCCTTTGCATTGGCCATGTTAGAAGACGGCCACTTTGATGCAGAGTAGGGAGAGTCTATGTACGACTTGATATGCAAAGTGTTGATGGTGCTTGTAGCTCTTGTAATGAGCATACCAGTCAAAGCATCTGATACATACGAAACCAACAAATACATGTTGGATATGGTCTCAGCAGGAGTCTCTTCGCGAAGCTCGGTTCGTGTGAAAGTATTCCCTCACGACCACGATTATAAACCTCAGGGTTTTGATCTCGTACGGGATCAGGTCAAAATCGAATCAGAAGGCACTTGCCAGATGATTTCGGCCTCGCAGGATAAAGCGGTCGCCACCGGCACCGTTCTCCAGAAGTTTAAAAGCATCGATATAAACGCAGCGAGCCTTTTCAAGGCCGTAATGATCCGTTGTCCTCAACCATTCAGAATCGTTCGTTCGGGAATGCCCGAGACCAGTAACTATACATACGCTGGATCCCTTTATGTGAGAGCTGTTGATGGCGCCCTTGAGGCGATCAATCTGGTCGACCTCAAAACCTATCTTCGCGGTGTCGTTCCTTCGGAAGTCTATCGCGATTGGCCGATGGAAACTCTTAAGACTCAGTCTGTTGCCGCCCGGACTTATGCGGTTTACCACCTGATCTATGCAAGGCGATTCGCTAGCGAGCGGATATGGGATGTCGATGACACCATCGCTTTCCAGGCTTATACAGGGACGACGCTTGTTTCTGACAAAACCGATCTCGCTATATCATCAACCGAAGGTCAGATTCTTACCTTCCGAGGGAATGTCATTCAAGCTTTCTACCATGCGGACAGCGGTGGACAGACGGAAGATGCGCTTTCCGTATGGAGTCAGGCGATACCTTTTACTGTCGCTCGTCCGGAAGCTCCGGAAGTTGAAGTGGTAAAAAGTGTTTGGGAAAGAAATTTTTCTCTGGCGACGATGGAAGTTGAACTGCGAGCTTCTGGGTTATTAGAAAAAGGCAAAAGCCTTAAGAGTATTGTGATTCCAGTGGTGGGGCGTAGTCCTTCGGGTCGCGTGAAGTCGATGGCCATGATTGACTCAAGCGGTCAGCATAAGGCGTTTCCTTTGAGTTTGTTTCGAAAGGTTGCAGGGCAGTTGCCGTCACCGCTTTTCTATATAGAAAAGGATCCTAAGCTCGCTCGCTCGATGGTGATTAAGGGTGTGGGGTTTGGCCACGGGGTGGGGATGAGTCAGCAAGGGGCTGCGGCGCTTGCAGGCCAGAAGGCCTGGGATTACAAACAGATTTTGAGTTACTATTATTTGAATACGACGTTGTGTTCGCTGGACGCTGGGAATGAGGTTGTGCCAGATTGCAAGAGTCAGCGGATGGCGCAGGCTAACCGCTAATAATCGAGCCAGCGCGAGGTTACCGTGAAGCACGAAAGTCGCTTATAGTGACTTTTGCGCGGCACGTCGCCCTTAACTGGCAGCCTGCTCCTCAGGAATATATAAATCAAACTTCGTATGAAGCGAATTAGAATCCAACTTAAGATCCCCCCCATGCCGCTTGGCTATGGAAAGCGAAAGACTCAAACCCAGACCTGTCCCCTTACCGACTTCTTTTGTCGTATAAAAAGGCTTCATTATCCATGTCGCGATGGGCTGACGTTGCGCGTTATCAGGACGATGAAAGGTGTAGAGTTCGATCCCATTCATGTCATAGAGATCCGCTTCGACGAAGTCGCGACGATCCCCTCGAGAAATTTCAAGATCTGCTCGTCATCAAAACTCCAAACAGCGGTGCTGAGCGGACCTAGTGTCAAACGCTGAAGCTGAGCAAAACTAAGATCGAGAAGACCAAGTTTGAAACGATAATTGATGTAAAACGTAATAGCCGTCAGCGCTATGGTTATCAGCGTTGATGCGGCTAAAATAATAACGAGGACTTTGCGTGAGAGCCAACGCGGAACCATCGTGTGTTCATTTCTCCACTTAAGTTGCCCTGAAGCTGGTCAGGTGCCTCGAAAGCCTTGATGAGTCCATGCTTCGGACAGTCGATAAGCAAGCCATGCGAGCAACTAAAGTCGTTTTTTTCACACCTATTGTCCAGTCCTTCAAGTTCGCAACACTAAAACTAAACATTTTTTAAATCATAAGGAGCATTGGCACGGGGGGAGACAGCTAGATTTAAGGAATGGCACGCTAATTCGTTGCTGACGCGAAATAAAATCGTGCTTTCAAATGGGGTGATGCAAACTTTTGTATCAACTCCTCGTTTTTCTCCCTACTTGCATTTCGCTCTCTCCCAATTATATCGTTAACACTTGTGATGAATGGACTCGGATAACGCCAGCCCCCTCGAATGCGAATCCAAAGGTCGCATCGAGAGGCTGATTTTCACAACTTAAAGTGAAGAAATCGCGATCCTTACTTCGACTTCTCGCTCAGGTTTAGACCGCTTCCATCGCTTGAATTCAGTAGATTAAGCGAAGCCGCGTCGTGGTAAAGTATGGCCTTGAGAAAGTTGCCAACAGTCGAAGCAATCCAGGTTCTATAGGCATCACGAGGATGTTCGGCCTTCGAGCTGGAGCATACACGACAGATAAAACCACAGTTATTAGGGCTATCCAAAAGATCCATGTGACCGTAGTCTTCGGCTACAAATAGCCAAGAGGGCGAGCTTTGAACGCTATCCCAGAAATGATTGTAGTTGACGTCCTCGGGCGCACAGGCTTGGCCTAGAGTTTTCTTCGACCCGAGCCCTGTCCCGATTATGAGACTTGGGATGACAATCTTTGCCTCAGTATCCGTAACCCTAGGGGAACCATCCTTGGTTCCGTCAACCGGATCAATTGCGACGAATGCTTTGGCCGACACGAACCCATTGTTCAACATGTTAAAGGCTACTTTACTACCGCGCGAGTGGTTGAGCAGGGCGACGTTTCGAAAGTCGATGGAGCTTTCAATCAACTGGCTCAGGTGAGTTGAAAGCCAAACGAAAGCAGCGGCCACGTTTTGGGCTTCCACAAGAGTCGTGGGTTTGCCAAAAGGGAGGCCACCCGAGGGATAAGCTTGAGGTGCTACAACGACAAAGCCTTGGTCAGCGATTTGAGTGAGGATCCCTTTATAGTGGTGCTCATTCATTAAAAAGCCATGGTCCACGAGGACAACCGCAAGCGGCTGGGTTGTTTTTTCCGCCGGATAGATCACCAATGTTTCCATCGATAGACCGTCCCCCGGTTTAACGGTCAATTCGCGGACTGCTCCCCATGCGGGGCGGTTTAAACCCAGCGAAAGAGTGGCAAGCGACGCCATAGTCAACATTTTTAAAAATGCGATTCGAGAGCTCAGACGAGTGACTTTCATAAAGCCTCCTGATTCATTGAATATCGATTCGTTTGACGAAACGGCATCCGTTGGTGGGCAAAACTAACCAGTGACATATTCTTAAGAATTTATAACCCTTTTAAATGTGTATTGCATCAAAGTATTTGCGCGCGGGATTTAATTGCGCTGACGAACGAACGAGATTCGCTGGAGTGCAAGCGATAAGTGGGAAAATTAATTTCAATTCTTCACGAGTGAAAATTTTAGACCTTGTTAAATTTAAAGCTATCGCTTAACAACTGTTGGACTCCTGAGAACATCATTCGAAAAATAAGGTCGCACATGAAAAGGATATTTTGTGTCTTGGTTTTTTATTTGTTTTCCAGTCCTTCTTTCGCGATAAGTATTCCGAATTTTCCCAAGCCGAGGCCCGATACTGCTCCAATACTCCCCGACCCATTTCTCCATTGTTCTCAACCTCTGGGCGATCAATTGGAGTCGGCACTCTTTACCTGTGCAGAGTCGGAATTCTGGTCGGCATTTTCAGATGGTCGGCTCCAAGCGCGAAAAGAGGCAGAGAGACTTTTGGGGAATATCATGCATTACACCCGCAATAGTTCTCAAAAGGTAAGTTTAGGACGGGTTTATGCCGCTCTAAATTAACTGTCAAAATCTGTCTATATAGACATTCTGATAGTGCGGGGGCTGAGCAGTGTTGGGATGCAGGCCCAATGAGACGACTCGTTGCATTTCCAATGAGACAAGTCGCAAAGCCGACTTGACGAGGCCCAGGTCATAGGCCCCGTCAGCAGGCGTTAGTCAGCCTCTGTTCCAGAGAGTGATTGCCTGAGTTCATAAACTTGTTCGTACGTCATGATTTCATTGAGGTCGAAGTCGGGCTGATCTTTACAGTCATCTTCATCTGCAAATGAAGCATAGCTCAGACTTTCCTGGCAGCGCGCTTCAAGCAATTCTGCAATGGCAAGCGACAACGTTCGAGACAGATTCTTAAGCCGACAAACGTCGGCCTCCGTCAATACATAGCTAGTTTCGACCTCGATTTTCATACCCTTCCTCATATCCACACGTCCGCCCGAGCTTGGTGCAAATGCTGAATCCCGACGGTCTTGGCTCCCGCTTCGGCAGCTCTCTTGAGGCAGCAGAACGACAGGGTATCGATGGCCCGCATATTCCCCCGCGACATTTCATAGACGCCCTCAAGCGATTCCGGATCAAAGGCATGAGTCCGCGCTCCGGCAATCGTCATTCGGTGATTGATATAGGCTACCGTCTCCTCCCGCGAGAGAAGCCTGATTTCCCCGCAGTGAACGATTCTCTGCCGTATATCTTCAAGGTCATTGCGATAGAGTTTTTCCCTAAGGCTTGGATGACCGGCGAGGACGATGCTTACGATGAGTTTTGAGTCCATATCAAAATTGGTCAGAATTTTAAGAAGTTCGTATCCCTCTGGCCTTAGCGCATGGGCATCATCGATAAACAGGACGGGCCTCAGCCCATCCGATGCCGCATAATGCTCGAAGCGCTCTTGCACAGAGCGAACGAGAGCGGGATAAGTACCGGCTGTTCGAGCGCCCACGGCATGCGCGATCTCTCGGCAAAGGTCGCGGCCCGAGAGTCGGCTCACCTTGAAGTAGCTCGTCCGGTAGCGTGCCGCAGGGAGTCGGCTCAGCACTTGCCTTAAAACAACTGATTTTCCTGTGCCGGCGGGTGCCATGATCAAAGCCGACATCCGCCTCTTGACGACCTCTTCAAGGGCGCTTGCCTCGGCTTCGAGGAAGGGTAGGCTTAAGCGCCTTTCTATC
>JACMPP010000033.1 GCA_014377445.1 Oligoflexus sp. | reverse complement strand
TATGCGGCTGGAGATTGAAGCTCTTTTTAAATGGGACAGAGTCAAATCCAGATCATCCGTTTGATCGCCAATATAGACATTCTCCCCTTCCGAAGAGAGTTTTCCCGATTTTCGCAAATGCTTTATGATTCGACGGGATACCCCTTCTACCACACGAGAAACCTCGGGGGACGGTAAGGATTCGTTACAAAAGGCCCCATCTTGGCTGTAAAGCTTATAGCTCAAGGACTGCATCGCAATTTCAAGGACTAACATCGAAAACCACCTCTGATATTTCCAGTCTAATCCACTGCATCCGCCATTGAGATTCCATAAGATAATGGTTCTGGCCGTCGTTCTAGGTTCAAAGTATAGTCCCCAAAGCGGTTGATGTGCTCGGTTCTATACGGAGACAGCGCCGCCAAGGCTTCCCGACTAAAGTCATGTCCTTCAGTCTTAAGTTTATCGAGTATCTTGGTCATTGCGTCAACGCTGTGGACTATGACTAGGCTGGACACCAAGTGATTGTATTTGATGAATTTGCGCTGATCATCCCGGCTACTTTCAGCAATTACCCCACCGCCGCCGAAGGCCACCCACTGAGTAAAGTTATTGTATGACTCGCACTTATTAGTAGTGGCAGTGATCGTTCGTCTTAGCTCGGCATCACCAATATAATTCAAGAGAAAGATAGTACGCACGGCTCGGCCGAGTTCGCGAAAGGCGAAGTAAAGCTTATTTTTACGGCTATATGTACCAAGTCGTCTGAGGATTGTGGCGGCAGTTACGTGACCGCCCTTTATCGAAACGGCGACCCTGAGCATATCGGGGAAGTGCATTTCAATGAGCTTCCAATCGATGGCCTCGTCAAAAAGTGAGTCGATATGCTTATAACGAGCACCCTTCTCGGGCCTGAAGAATTTAAGATCTTTCCAGTTACTGATTCGCGGCATGAGCTTGATACCAAGCAGATAAGCAAGGGCGAACACCGGCGCACTTTGAGCTTGAGTGTCACCATGGAGCGTATCGGGCTGGATATCGGAGCGATTTTGCAAAAGGCCGTCAAGGATATGGACAGCCTCCCAGACGCCGCATGGTATGAAGTGGCTGAAGAGCGCAAAATAAGTTTCAGACACATGGTAGTAGCCAATACCGCCATAGCCACCGTAGCGAATGTGATACTCGGACAGGAGGTTCTGTTCGTAAAGGTCCCACTTAGTGCCATCGGCCGCAGCACGTTGGCCAGAACCCCAAAAGCTCGGTAGCTTAAAGTTGTTGTAGGCATTGATGACTTCGACTGTGGCCTCTTCCAGCTTTTCATCTGTCACATGGCGCTGGATTACGAGCGAAACCTGACGACGATCGATTCCCTTGATAGACTGGGCAGTCTGTGTCGGGCCGAGGTTACAGCCATAACAGAAGGTCGTTGCAATGTAACGACCTCGTGGGTTCTCTATCTTGGCTTCATGTCCTGACAGTGGTCCGAAGTGCTTCGTCCAGTTGATCCAATATTTGGTATCTGCCAAAATATCGATGATATTTAGCTACGGCATTCTCTCCGTGAGAAGTTTGTCAAGGAGCCTCAAGTCATTCGGCTTCGATTGACGTTCCAGCTTGCTGAGTATGACTTCTCCATTCTCAAACCGAGCATGCTCATTGTTGGGAAACGACTCGTCTGTTGACATAGCAGCGGTGGAGAGTTCGCTGCGCATCTTATTTACGAAGGCCTTGCCGTTTGTAGATATTCCGACCTGCTCGCCATAGGTAACTCGCTCCTTCTCGAATTCTTCCCAGGTGATGAGCTGCATTCTATAATCAGCAAACTTGTCGCCTCCTCGTATGGCCAAGTCGCCTGACTTCAAGTCCTTCATGACTTCGGTTAAAAAACAGAGTTCAAAGTACCGGCGAGAGACTCGCAAGTTTTTTCGGTCACGTTTCTTAGCACCAAAGAGATATGGCCACCACTTTTGTCGCTGATCCAGGAAAGATCAAGATCCGCCGGCCATAGCCATTCGCTTTTAACCTTTCGATGCGCCAGTAGGAAAGCAACGGCTTGCAGCAGGGATTGGTCGCTACTCGTAGCAATGAGCGGCATACCTTCAAGCAGACCAAAGAGTGCTGCTCTTGCCCCTTTATAGAATTTCGGGAGAAATGGCAGATAGTTTTTGTCTGCATAGGCACCGAAAGCCTCACATTGTTCCAATACTGTATCCGGGTCGCTGCCAACGGCACTGGTGATGGTTTTGAAGCGCTCCCTGGCACTTCCTTTCGATTTGCAGGCCGCTAAGATAACCTCGTGTAGCATAGCGACCAGAACATGAGTCTGACCCACTTGGTCAAGGTGGTATTTATCAAGGGCATCCTTTGCGTGCTGATGGATTTTTTGCATGCGCTTTACGAACATCTCAGCCAGATCGTCGAAGGCACGAGCGGTCTGGATGCGAATCAATGCTGCCGCGATAGCATAGCGCTTATGCATGACTAAATCCCGCATTGATGCTGTATCGAGCGACTTTGCTTCTGCAGCAAATTGTCGAAGCTTAATATCTGGCAATCCTGCAAAGCTTGCCTCGCCTAGGTCGAGTTTCTTTAGCCACTCAAGTTGTGCTATGAACTCGCGCATGTGGCCGACCGTTGGGCTCTTAGGCTCCTGCTTGACTCGATCCCATGCGCTTTTTGTGGTACGTAATCGATTCTCTAACAGGGTATCGATCTTTGCTCGGCCCCTCTCTTCGAGAAATTGATAGATCGCTTGGTGATAACCACTGTTGACTGTAAATCGCGCTTTCCTAGCCACTTTTAGGACGGTCGTGAAGCCTGGAAGTTCATAGCGCTGGCGCACAAGTTCTTCGATAGCGATATTGATGATGTCGGCGAGATCGTCCTTGGTCATGTCTGCTGCAAGGGCAGCAGCGATCATCACCTCCTCAGCGGCATCACAGTATGCTGTCACCCGGAGAAAGGTCAGTATGCGGCCGGTATGTCTTATACGGGTATTTCTAGCTTCGATTGCCTCGCCTTTTGGAATCTCAGCTTCGGAGAAGCCGGCAGCTTTCGCTATATGGCAAACGATAAAAGATGGAACGTCGGCTACCTTCGGGAAGTATCCAAGACGTTGGAATGTCTTGAGCAGCACAAGGAACCCGATTCGCGCTGCCGGCCTTTGAGTCTGAACATTAGCCAAGGCAAGCTCTTCGGGGCTTGGTGCGTAGACTGCCGCCAACTCTTTTGGGGTCGAATGGGATTTCAGGCGCGGGTATGCTGTCTCATTGACGCTGACCATGAGAACCTCCGTTTGTCTTTCCTTCGCTGTAGTGCAAAAAGTATAGCTATTCGCACTCTTCCCTTTCCTGAGGGCTGAAACGAATTTACAGCCCTTCCAAGAGTGCAATTAGTAGTGCATAAATCAAAGTGCGTAAAGTCCCCTTCCGAGGAGTTTTTGCACCGTGCAACGAGAAATTGTGTCTGGCAGTCAAAAAGTCGGATATGCCCGTGTCAGTTCTAAAGACCAGAATCTTGATAGTCAGATCGATCTTCTTGAAAGAGCAGGATGCACCAAAATTTTCATGGATAAAATCAGCGGAATAAAAGCTGACAGACCTGGATGGACTAAGCTCTTAGAATACATTCGTCCTGGAGACACAGTTGTCGTCGCAGAACTCAGCAGGATGAGTCGATCCCTGACTCACCTTCTCGAGTTGGCCCAGAATTTTGAGTCTTTGGGCGTTGATCTTGTATCTTTGCGCGAGGACATAGGCACCAAAAATGCAACGGGACGATTTTTCTTATCGATGATGGGCGCTATCTCGCAGATGGAGCAGGAGTTGAAGCAGGAGCGAATCCTCGATGGAAAAAATGCTGCCAAAGCTCGAGGTAAAACGGGAGGCCGTCCCAGAATACCAATAAGTAAACTTGAACAAGCCGTCGTGCTCTATGAAAACACAAACAAAACCGCGAATGAGATCTGCCAAGCTTTAGGAATCGGACGACGAACATTTTTTCAATATTTGGCCAAGAAAAAATCTCCTACAAGTCCAACTACTGAGCCGTTATCACTCCGAGACCCGAGCACTGACAAACCAAGAGGATCCGATGCAGAAGTCTAAACACCAATCGCTTCCAGCTGTTGACAGCTTTCGCAGTGACCCTTTTTTTTCCGCGCATAGAGCGTGCAGTCGCCTCTCTGCTGGCCAAAGGCAAAGTCGTGACTTCGATTGATGTTCTTGTCAGCATGAGTCTGATCGAACCTAGTGATGTAGATAATTGGCGTCGAGGCAAAATCCCTTACCTTGAGAAGAGAATTCGTTGCAATTTGACCAAGCTCGGACGTCTGCTCCGCATACTTCGATTCCATGCGCATGATCTAAACCTGGTGCCATCCATCACCGACTACAGACAGTTCGGCAAAGGTCCGAATCCTAAACTACGCTTTACAAAAACTGGAAATCCGAACCTAGAAGAAGCATATTCCCGACACTTCGTCTGGCCTGGCAAAGGGGCATTTCATCCACCGGGCAGCAATACAGTATCCCACGAAGTAATTGAGCCATAAGGCTTACAGCCAAGATGGGGCCTTTTGTAACGAATCCTTACCGTCCCCCTGTTCCACCAAAATGGGCTGCGGCGTGGTGGGTTCTGTCTATCAATTCGTCAGGAACGGCTTCTCGGACGTGACGCTTGCGCTTACGCCAAACAATATAGGCTTTCTCAAGCTGATCTAAGCTCTCTACTTTCATAACTTGCCCTCTCGATGACTGCATTGTCACCTGCGCAAGTTTACCTTCGACGCTGGGCTGAGTCGGCTAGGTTTGCCGGAACAGTAGGCGCGCCGTGAGGCGCGCAAGATCATGTCTTCTGAAATGGAGACTCCAGCAAAGCTTAGCCAGCAGCTGGATACCGAGTTTTGTGCGAGGGGAGGACTGATGAAAGAAAGGAGGAAAATCTAGGGTGGATACACCACCTAATACCATCAGGAACGAGATTCGTAAAGCGTAAACAGGGAGCATGCAGGCCGTAACAACAAGTGAAAGGAAAATAGCCTCGAAATTCCGGTTTTGTGAGGTCGTCGACTCTCTCTACTGAAGGGGAAGACCGTATTTATTGGGTCAATATGGCGAGACCCAATAAAGACCTCCGGGGTATATACCTGCGGCATGTATGCAAATGATCTTGCGTGAACACGGGATACCCGCAGAAGTCGGATGGAACCGTACGGAAGCCGAAGCCCATAACGCGAAGGCCGAAGGATGCGTCTGCGGGAGTCGGACTAGTTGATAGTACTCGGAGCGAGGGAAAACCTCGTACATGGGGAAGCGGCTAGCAGTATCAGAATTTCTCTATGGAAACATGAACTCCATTCAATGGGAGAGAGAAGGCCCTTTATTTAAGGAAAGGAACCGCCTGTCATGGCAACGGAACTAGAGAGAATAGCAGCAAAAGCTCGATTAGATGCGAGTCTGAGGTTTACGTCCTTAGCTCATCACATTACTCCGCAGCTTCTCCGTAAGCATTTGGATAAGATGCACGGGAACACGGCGTCAGGTGTCGATCAACAGACTAAAGTCGAAGCCAAAGCAACAATTGGTGAATGGGGACCGGAAATACTGGATGCAATGCATCGGTGCGGCTATAAAGCTCCCGCTGTGCGGCGTGTCCAAATTCCAAAGCCCGGAAAAAGTGAAAAGCGGCCGATCGGAATTCCTACGGTTTCCGACAGGGCGCTTCAAGGCGCTGTATCAGAGGTTTTGAGCACGATTTACGAACAGGATTTACGAACAGGATTTTTTTCCCCTGCTCATATGGTGGTCGCCCCGAACGAAGTGCCCACCAAGCGTTCAGCAAGTTGCAGCACACGATCTCCAGCTGTAAAGTCAACTGGGTATTTGAGTGCGACTTGAAGCGCCCTGTCGGAAACCGTAGGAATTCCGATCGGCCGCTTTTCACTTTTTCCGGGCTTTGGAATTTGGTCGCTTTGCGCAGAGAGAGGGGCCGGTATCCACATTGTATTTCTTGCGATTTACTCTGTATTGCAGTCGTAATGCTAAGGGCGGATTCAAGGTCGGAGTTAAGACTGAGAAGAGCCGGTTGCGACGGAGCATTGTAAAACTCACGGAATTGATGTTGGCTATTCGTCACGAATCTCTACAATCGCAGGCTAAGGCCATCGATCTCGTCATCGCCGGGCACTATCGTTATTACGGAGTGGCTGGTAATAGCGAGTCTCTTGAGCGCATACACCGCTTCGTTCTAAGGAACTGGCGTAGAGTGCTCAGTGGTCGCAGTCAGCGTGGTCGAGTGAATTGGGAGCGCTACACGAAGATATTGAAAGCCTTTCCGATCCGTAAGCCAAGAATCTATGTTACCTACCGTGATATAGAACGAATGGCTAAGCTGTAAGGCTGGTGCTGAAGAGGCGTGTGAGGGAAAACTTCAGGCACGCTTCTGTGGGGAGGAGGGAGCTTGTTTCGCAAGCTCCCTTCTTACCCGACCGCCATCATGCTCTGGATGTATTGGAAGACCAACGCCGCCCAGGTCAAAGGTCGTCTGATCGGACTGATGCTCGCCTGGATCTTTATCGCCCGCTTCTTCATCGAGTTCGTCAAAGAGAATCAGGTGCCCTTCGAAAACGGCATGACCTTGAATATGGGTCAATCGCTCAGCATTCCGTTCATCATCATCGGTATCCTCCTTTACAGCGGCAAGTTTGTTGAGTGGATGCCATGGCTCGACAGGACGACAGCTTTGCCTGATCCGGCGATACAGACGCCGATCAAAAAGAAGAGCTAAGGTAAAATTTAGCGAAACGACAAGGACCACGGCATGCGCGCACCCGATCTCCTCCTTCTGAGTTTTTTTTGATGGCCGGAACCTGTCGCCCGAACCATGAAGTATCCAAGCTTCCCTGGAACAGCGACAGGGCCAGCAAAGATCTTAATGAACTCAGCCTCGAGCCTCATCCGATGGGCTCAGCCCGCATCAAGGTCCTTGCTGACTACCTCGATACTGAAATGAAAAACGCCGGCCTGGAAACAGGCCGCGATTCCTTTACCTCGCTCGTCCCCGATCCCGATCTTCTCGGTCTCGAAGCCAATCCCATGCGCTCTGTAACCCTTTCCATGGCGATGCAAAACGTATATGCCAAACTCAAGAGCGGCACGGACAACTGCGCTCTGCTCGTGGCATCGCATTACGATTCCAAACGTCTGCCCCAGGGCCCAAGCATCGATGCGAACGATAGCGGGTCATCGTCCGTGGCCATTCTTGAGATGATGCACGGTTTAAAGAACGCAAACGTTAAACTGCGCTGTCACATCGTGGCGGTTTGGTTTGATGGCGAGGAGTCCTATCTTCCTGAGTGGCGTGACGGACAGACTCGTCATCCCGCGCGGATGATCGACAACACCTATGGCAGCCGGCACCTAGCCGACAGCTTGCAGGCCTGCGGGGATGCCAATACGAAAACATGGTGCTTGCCTCAGACCTGGGGTGGCGAAAGGGTGGAAGGGCTAATTTTGCTCGATATGGTGGGGATGGAGAATCTCCGCCTGACTCCGGAGAGCCGCTCCGCTCCCGCACTGATGAGCCTCGCGATGGAACTGGACAAGCAGATGTTCTCGGGTCAACTCTTTGGGAACTCGTCCTTCAAAGCGGTCGAGGATGATCACATTCCCTTTTTGGAGAAGGGGATCCCTTCGCTGGATCTGATCGGCTTTGAAAATCTCGATACCTGGCATCAACCGACGGATACCTTTGAGAGAGTGTCGATGAAAAGCGTGCAGCAGTCAGCGGAGCTGACGGCTGCGGTCGTGCAGAAGCTTCTGGGCTTTGAATGACAACAGATCCTTGTCACATTCAAATTACGCAGCAAGCGTCAGATTCTTTGCATGCTTTTTGGGAATAGTTACGACGAAGCGGGTATGAGGGGACTCAGCATCAACCCGTAGTGATCCTTCATGGCTTTCGACGATTCCTTTCGATATACTTAGGCCGAGGCCAGTCCCCTTTCCAATGACTTTTGTCGTGAAGAACGGCTGCATGAGCTTCTCCCTGGTTTCAAGCGGAATACCGTTTCCGCTGTCAGTCACAGAGAGCTCTACAGAGCTTTCTCTTTCAACGCACTCGATCCGTATCCACTTACGAAAAATCTTGATCTTAAATTGGTACTTAGGCAATTGCATGGTTTATCCTGTACTGTCTGAAATCAAGTACCAGTCTTCAAAGTCTCGGATTTAACGGTGGCAATCGCCTTTCGATGCGTGAATCGAGGCGTTGACTTAATCAGATCCTTGGATCTATCGGCAATTTCGTCGAGAGAATTAAAGATAAGGTAGCAGCCAATATCCCCTCTTTTGGCGGCAATCTTGACCATGAGTGAATCCAGACAAAGCTTTACCGGATCACTCTCGACCTTAACCGAGGTTTCCGAAACTTCATCAACATTTCCCATGTGATCTTCCGGCTCTTCCTGGAAAAGGCGAATGCCGCTTTTTACTGTTCTCTCAAGCTTTTTAAAGAGAGCCAGGGCTTTTCTTTGAATTCCTAACTTAGGCTCGTAGGCCAAGTCCTTAAGGATATGCAATGCGGAATCGTAATCCCCATAGCGGGCGTAGGCGAGTCCGAGATTATAGGCAACGGTTGTTCCAAGCTCTGGCCATTTGGGCTCGAGGCAAAGTATCGCTCTTTTGTAGAGAGTGATGCTCTCTTCGTAACGACCTGCACGGGCCAATGCAATTGCACGATTGTTGATATAAGACGCGATTCGAGGGACCGAGTCCAGCATTCCAATGCCTAACTTTGCTTTTTCCAGATCCCCAGATTCAATATCAATGCCACATTTGGCTTGGAGCGCAGGACCATTCGCAGCATCAAGATGTAGCGCCGCATCACAGGCTCTTTCAGCAGCTTCGGTCCGATCAAGCTTGATATTGATTTCTGCGATGGTCAGCAAACGCTCGATGTTGATTGAGCATAGGCTATTCGCCTTTTCGAAGCATTGAAGGGCTTTTTCAAACTGATTCAATTTTAACAAGCATTTCCCAACAATGTTAAGAAGGGACAAAGAATCTCCGCCTAACTTAAGAGCCTGAACTGCCAAATCACATGCCGAATTAAAATCTGCCTGTGAGAATAGGTATTCAGCCTGAAGGCCTTTTTTACTGCCTTCATTGACTCGGGGATCTGCGAAGAGTTGAGCTAATATTCTTTCAGCCTCGGCATTTTGGCCCGCATGGATCAGGCGCCGAAATTTTCTCTCAAGAGATTTTTGCTCTGTAGGAACCCTGTTTTGTTGAATAGCCCAAATGATCACGCTAAAAAATGTGGTTCGATCAAAAGGCTTTTCCAAGACTTCATCGACTCCCATTTCCATGAGCAATGGCTTCTCATCTCGCTTGACCAAGGAGCTTGCTATGATAATGGGGACCTGTAAAAAGCCTTCCTGCCTGATTCGCTGTATCAACAAGGGACCACTCAAACCCGGAAGCCGCCATTCCATAATGATGAGATCGGGCTCCGTCCCACATTGCTTTATCCAGTTAAATGCCAGCAATCCGTTTTCGAAGGTTTCGACAGAATTCACTCCGATTTGTTGGAGCATCTCAGTCGCGGCAAACAACACGTCAGTGTCGGGATCAATGACGACCACAGTTTTTATGCCAAGGGTATTCTCACGCGAAGACAGATTAATATTGCTTACGTTCTTTAGATACTTGTCACGGAGTTGTTTGCAAGTTGGGCCAAGTCGCTCATCGATGATTTCGGCCTGACTCAGCAAGTCGATGGCGCGAGCTTCGTTGCCTGCGAGCACTTCCGCCTCGGCCATATTTAAAAGAAGTTTGGCTGATCCCGGGAAGCAAGACAGGAGATTTTGTTCCAGGGATTGACGGGAAAGGTGCATTCTTTTTTCACTTAGGAACCTTCGGAGATAATCTGCAGCCGTTAACGTGACGTTTCCATGATTTAAGGCGAAGCACTTCATTAAGTCTTGGAATTCGCTGGCTAGGCTTTCCTTGATATATGATTTAGGAGCCCATGACAATAGGCCCATCTCAAAAGCAAGAGGGAGGCAGTAATCCTCAGAGTTTGGCTCCAACAAGAGTGTGGTAGCCGTATGATTCAGACTCGGCTCATTGAGTATGAGTCCCAGAATTTGCAGGGCGTTTACACTCTCAGTTGCCATCAAAGGCAAGATGACCCAATGAATCTCTTCGACCTCTAGCAATTTAACGGCATCTTTGCCGCTACCCGCTGAATGCAGGTTACGATATCCCAGAGAACGAAGGATATCTGTAATGAGCATGCGAACGGACGCCGCTGGCTCCACAATGAGAACATGTACATTCGATGTGTCGTTAAGCAGAAATCTCATAGATGATTCTCACTTCCAAAAGCCTATCAGTTACTGTTCAGAATCAAGTCTTCCTAGGATTTAGGTACGAAAGGAACAATCTCCTTCGACCTAAGGTGATTCAACCATTCTGGAAGCGACTCTTCAGTCAAAAATTCGAAATCAATGCCATAGCCAGATAAGTAGGGCTCAAGACAGCTGTCTCTTTTCCACACGATTGTGCCAATCCCTTCCAAACTTCTGAAAGGCCCCTCCTTGAAATGGATCTTGAATTCCACGAGATCACCCGTTCGCAAGGGAGTCTCGTCAGCAGCCAGAAACATCCCTCCACGCCCTAAAGAAATTCTGGTTTTCGTGAACTCTGACTCAATGGAATCGAAATTCCTTACAAAGATTTGTTTAGCAGGCGAATCAGGTTTCTGTTCCCACCGGGTCTCAATCGGCTTACATACCTTCGAAACAACTGCTCTCAATCGATCCGAATCGACAGGTTTTCCAAGAAAACCGTCAGCCCCCATCTCGAAAGCATCCTGCGGTGTCAAATCGGTAAATCCAGTCATAAAGATAAACGGTGGCGCGCACTTTTGGGTTTTTCGAAGCTCGCCTAAAAACCAACGCCCATCTCTCTTAGGCATTCTCATATCTGAGAGAATGACGTCATAATCCGCAACGCTTGCCGCCATTAATCCTTCCTCACCATCTTCGGCAGTGGATGCATTAAAACCATAAAAGGTAAGCTCATCCGCTACAGCTTCACGAAAAAGCTGTTGATCTTCGACCACGAGTGCTTTCATAGATTGATCCTTAATATTTTTCATATTTTCAATTACCTTCTTTTTTAACATTTCATAAGTCGGAGGGATTCAAGACAAAGCCGCCGTCAAACCGCCTCCGAAAGATTGACGATAAACGGCTTCTCCCTTGGAAGCCTGATAACGAAGTGATTCCTATCCCCGACTTTCAGAATCTCAAATTGCCCCCGATGTTGCTCGATGATGCCTTTAGAAATGCTAAGACCAAGCCCGGTCCCCATCCCAACAGGTTTCGTGGTGAAGAATGGCTGCATAATCTTTGCAAGAATTTCATCTGGAATCCCTGGGCCACTATCGGTCATTGTCATTTGAAGCCATTCACCAATAACTTCAGTATCAAGTTTGATCCATCTTTCTTCGAGCTGCGAGACTGCATCATAAGAGTTATTTAAGAGGTTGATAAGAACTTGGGAAATTTGAACAGACCGTCCTTCAAATCGTAGAGACTTAGAAATTTCGCCGATTTTCAGTTGCACCCCGTGTGTCTTTAACCTTTCAGAGCAGAGATTCAGCGTGTCTCTGACCACAGCCGATAAATCGCAGGATTCGAAAGGGTCATCTGAACCACTTCGAGAGAAGGATCGCAAACCTGAAACGATGGTTGCGATTCGATTGGACGTCACTTCAATAATCTCTGCATATTCGAGTGCCTGGTCATACTGGGCAGGCTTTGCCAGTATGGCCCTTTTTATATGTTTTGATCGAATACTAATAACGGCCAATGGGTTGTTGATTTCATGGGCTATTCCGCCAGCCATCTCGCCCAATGCAGCCAATCGAGAAGATTCTGCGCTTCGCAATCGTTCCAGGTCGAGTTGAGCATGGGTTTCTGCAAGCTCCTTACTACGAACGGCGACCTGAAATTCTACTTTTTCGTTTGTCAATTCAAGCTCTCCCTGTCGCATGCAGATGTCCCGCATCTCCTTGTAGCCCGTCAAGCAGGAGTAGATGAGGAAAATATCTTCGAATATAACCCAGGACGCATGTTCCACCCAGCGCCAGGAATTGGCGGATTGAATACCATAGAGTGAAAGGGGGAAGTAGATCCCTCTGAAAGCATGATCGCAGGTAACGACAACAGTAGCAGTTATTAAGACCCTCCAATCACGATAGAACATGAGAAAGGCTAGTGAGCCGAAGATGTGGAAATGTGTTTCTATTCGCCCTCCTGTCAAATGAATAAGAATTGCGGAGATAGAAACTTGCGCTATCGCGACAACATGCCTCGTCATCGTACGACCTGGGTACCTCCATACAAGCAGGCACGGAAGTGAAATTATCAAACCCCCTAGGAAAAATGCTACGAGTGTGTGATTGTTTTCGGAGAATCGACTTCCTCCCCAACTGCGTGGCGAGATAATAATCGAGCATATGAATGCAAACAGCCACTCTGCGATCAGAAGTTTGGCAAAAACACGATCAATGCGGCAGTGAAGGAAAAACTCCCGGTCCAGGAAGAGTTTCTCACCACGTTCACGAGCATTTATGAAATAATCTGAAGAAGAAGGACTAGGCGCTTGGAGAGTCATGAGCGAGCCTCATGAACAGTGCCTTTCGTTTGAGTCGTCTGGAAGAGTTCGCATCCATAAACAGGTGCCGAAGGCAGGGCTCGTGACCTGTGATTTATGAGTTCGATAATGGCCGTTTCTCCCGCATTGTCCCCTTCATGACCGCGAGACCCTGTTATCCCGCCACTGAAGACCAGAACTCCTTCGGCGTTATAGAGTAGGGCTTGTCCTGAAGTGAAGGAACCAAATCGCTTCGCTTCCTGCCCCTCGACGTCTGTGCTAATTTCCACATTAAGCAATCCTGATAATCTGCTTCGCAAAAGACTTCCACCCTCGCCTGTCAGATCATTAGAAGCTCGATATACAAGAACCTTCGACTTGAGCCTGTCGCCCGACTTGCTCATCAATTTTTCGAGCTCGTTTACAGTAGCGAGGGAACAAGGACACTCGGGATGGATGAGTAGAACTAAATTGAACTGGTCGTTCGAACGAATAAGTGCCGAGCCTTGCGGCCAGACTACCGGTGCGTTTGCCGACTCTCCTGCTTCCATGGTGTGTTTGTCGAGCAGATAGAATCCGAAAACAATAGGTGCCATCCAAGCGAAACTCATCCAGATGATTTTTCTATGTTCGCTCATGGTTTTCCTTCATCGGTATGTAAAGAGGGATAGAAAATGTCGGCTAAATACCTTTAGTGCTTTCTATCTTTCGGTAAAATAAGACGAGTGCTTAATGGAGGGCGAAGGAGAGCCATAACATCAAGTTATAACGAGTTAAAATTAAAATAAAAATAACGAATTACAGGTTTTACGCCATCAGGTTATCAGTGCCCTATATTTATATTCGACTATAACTATTTGGAATATATGATAAATATTGCATTCTTAAAATCAAGATCCTTCAGTGGGAGTCAATAGAATATTTCCACCAAAACTCCTTCACCCAATGGTTAAATCATCAGTTTGCCAAGCTTCCTGCCAGTAGACAGCGAAAGTTCACTTTATGATAAATTGCAAAAAAAGGCCGAATCTTACGATCCGGCCTTCACATTATTCAAGAAACACCCACAGTTTCGTTCATTAACGACCTGTAACAGAACTTTTCTTAAACGCTTCCTTCAAATCATCACTTGCCATTTTCTGAGCGTTTTTCGCTTCATCGACGACAGCAGCCATACCAAAGAACTCATGGGCTACGCCTTCATAGTTCTTGTAATTGACTTTCACGCCTTGCTTTTCCATTTTTTCAGCCAGGCCTTTGCCTTCCGATCGCAAAGGATCGATTTGCGCCGTGATGATCGTCGCAGGATTCAGGCCTTTGAAGTTTGCGCCAAGCAAATTGATGCGCACGTCCATGGCCTCAGCCGGAGTTTTCATGTAATTTTGAACGAACCAGGCCATCATGGGTTTATTCAAGGGCTTCGCATCAGCTTCCTCTTTGTAGGATGAGGTATTCATATCGTTGTCTGCAACCGGGTAGACCAGGATCTCATGCAGAGGAATCTTAATCCCCTGATCCCGCGCTTTGATTGCAACGTTTAGAGCCAGGTTCCCGCCCGCACTCTCACCAGCGACGGCGATACGGTCGCACGAGGTAAATCGATCCGGTAATTTTCAATCTTTCGCATTTGCAGTAGTCGCCATTTTAGCATAGTTCAATGATTTTTAAGCGTATATGACACTTTATTACCCGAATGGGAAATCGATGTTAGGCGCCAAGATGAATTTTACAT
>JACMPP010000032.1 GCA_014377445.1 Oligoflexus sp. | reverse complement strand
CAAGACAGCTAAATTCCCAGCATCATCTTTGATGCTCGCTCCGCCAGCAGCCGTCAGAGCGGAATTTGAGTTCGCATTGAGATCAGGTGATTCATCACTGGCCTGCACAGTGTAACGAAAACTAAGCGTGCTTGTGCCACTTCCCGTTAAATAAAGGGCCGTTCGATCGCTGGCACCGGTTTCAAGCAAAAGGCCGAGACCTTCGCTTCCTGTGACATAGACAGCCTTGGAGAACTGTACCGTGAGATCTATGATATCCCCTGTTTTATAGGATCCGTTGGCAGTCAAGCTCGACACATCGATCACCGTCGGCGGACTGGTATCAACAGTTAACGTAGCACCCGATGGAATCCAGGCGGACAGGTTTCCAGCAGAATCTTCACCCCGGACACAGGCATAGTAAACGCCTCCGTTGACACCTGTGACCGTAGCGGGAGAGGCTCCTTGATTGACACTGCTTATGCAGGATGTTGTGCAATCACTCGCTGCACATAGCGCAATATTGTGACGACGTAGGTTCGTATCGATGCTGTTCGTCCAATTCACAGGAAAGCTAAGCGACGAACTCTTGGTGGCAGCAAAGCCAACAGCAGAGGGCGCGGTTGGCAAGGTCGTATCGATCACGATCGCCTTCACACTTGAAACGGCTGAAGTTGGTAAAGTTAAGATGGCATTGCTGCCGGCTGCATCTTTGATGGCACCGATTCCAGACAGAGTCAGAGCTCCTGCCGAGGCGACATCGAGATCGGCTGAGCTATCTGCACCTCCTACGGTATAGGTAAATCTTAGTGTGGAGGTTCCACTGCCTGATGTATAGACAGCACTGGATCCCGACGCCATCGCCAAGATAAGATCACTCGGGCTCGTGACATAGACAGGCTCCGAAAAACTCAGATCGACTAAAACCGTATTACCTACTTTATAAAAACCATCTGCCGTGGGACTTGAAATATTCGTCACCGTCGGCAGAGTCGTATCGATCGTCATGCTGCTCAGTGAAGATACCCAGGGAGTAACATTACCTGCGAGATCTTCTCCCTGCAAGCAGCCGTAATAGGTCGAACCGTTGACGCCCGTGATAGTAAGGGGAGAAGCCACATCAGTCGTCAAGCCGATACAGCCAGAGGTACAGTCGTTGGCAGCACAGATCTTAACGTTATGATAGCGAGCGTTGGTATCTGTACTATCGCTCCAACTCAAATTAAGGTTCGTCGAAGTGCTGAAAGCCGATCCAAAACCAACCGAGCTTGGTGAGGAAGGAGGCGTCGTATCGATAACAAAATTCTTCAACGTCCCCAAGGATCCCGCCGCAGCCAGCGGAGGAAGAGTCAAAGAAACCCCCACTCCCGAAGCGGCTTTGAGAGCACCCGAACTTCCCAAACTCAAAGCCCCTGCCGAAATATAGTTCAGATCACTGGCCGTATCACCGGCCTGAACGCTATATAAAAATGTAAGCGTATTCGTTCCGCTCCCTGCACTATAGAGTGCGTTTCTATCGGTAGCTCCCGTCTCAAGAGTCAAGGCAAAATCGTTGCCGTTCGTCACATAAACATTGCTCGAGTAGATGACCTGAATCGGAATGACATCTCCGATCTTAAAAAAGCCGTTCGCCGTAGGACTCGTCACCGAACTGACAAGCGGAGCCGATGTCTGAATGGTCACAGCTGCGATCGATGAGACCCAGTCACCCGTGTTTCCAGCCAAGTCTTCGGCCTGCACGCAGGCAAAGTAAGACGTTCCGTCGACACCTGATTGTGTAGCCGTAAGCGAAGGACTTAATGCACTCGCGCTACTACAGGAGAGGGAACAAGCCGAATCCGAACAGACCTTACTCCGATACCCACTCAAATTCGCGTCACTGCCTGCGAGCCAATTCACATCAAAATTGAGCGTCGCACTAATGGGACTGGTAAACGAAACGGTCGATGGAGGAGAGGGAGCCGTCGTATCAATCTGCAAGTGCTTTTGCTCAGCCAGACTCTTGCCGCTAGGAGCTATAGGAAGACTGTAAAGCAGGGGCCGACCCCCTTCATCCATAAGTCCTTTCGAAGAATCCGCTGAAAAAAGACTTGAAGCATCAAGGGAAGCGGTGTCATGACCACTTCGTGCTGTATAGGAAAAGACCAGGGTATCTGTGCCACTGCCGCTCGCATAAGGCACAAGGCTTTCTGTTGCGCCATGCTTAAGTTGAAGACTCACATTTGCATTGGGAGCGAGAGAAACCTTGCCAGAAAATTTCACCGCGACCGGAATTACCGTGCCGCTCTTGAAAATCCCGTCCGCTAGCGAACTCGTTACCGAGACAGCCTTTACCTTTGATAAATTTGCAGGAATAGCCAGCGGCGTGCAGCTCGCCGAGCTTAGACTTCCGTGAACGGCCGCGATGCAAAGATTATAATCTTCTTGAGCGTTATAGGGATCAATCTTAAGAAAACTGTCCTTGGTCGCGATCTTTGCCTGAGACAGACCTGTGATTGAGTAAGAACTCGCGCCAGAGACCTGATCCCAGACAATGCTCATTCCGTCCTTCGAAGAAATAATCTGTAAGCTTGAGGGAGCTGCTAATTCAGCTTTTACCGCCAAAAGATGCCGCTCGGAAAGTTTGGCCCCTTCTTTCGTCACTCGGAAAATGTAATAGCTACCAAGTTCTAAAGGCTCATCGAAAGTATAAGTCGTCTCATCTTTCAAGGTCTCGAGCGTGGTCCAAACGAGTGAGCTATCGTCTTCTTCAAGATCGACTGTGCTAAAGGCTAGCGGAGCGGAATTGGTGAATGAAACTGACGAAAAGGCTAAGGGGAGATCTTTCGTTTTAAGATATTCGATTCGATAGTTGAGCTCTTTTTTAGTCGAGGTCGACGTCCAATTGAGTTCAAGTTTTCCTGCATCGCTTAAACTTACGCCTTCAATCCCTGCAAACTTCCGCGAGGTAGTTGAACCGCCGCTAAAGACATCCTGTTGGTTGCAGGCTGAAGGTAAGAGGGCAAAGGTTAATATCGCAAAAATATTCAGCAATATCGATATTTTGCTATTATTCCTATTCGTGTGCAGTGCTTGGCTTAGCCACTTCATTGCCTTGATCCTCTTGAGACTCTTGAGACTCAACTATCATCGGATGGATCGACCGAGGATCTGAGCGGGAATGCAGAGGAACATTACCATACACGCTAATGCATTGATTATTGGAAAGTATTTATTCAAATCTAGGGTTGATTGAGAGGTCCACGACGAGTCAAGTCATCACAAGTGTTACCGAGAATGAAATAGAAGATGAAAACGAGGGCTTGCAGAAGGTGCCTGAGTCGGATGATAGTTTGAATTACCAGATTCAACAATCATCGCAAGAGGTTAAACCTGTGTCGACTCAAGCTACTAGAGAATATCTTCTTTGCATTTGGAAGCAATATAAATCGGCGACGAAGGAGCAGAAAGTCGGGCTTCTTAATGAACTGGAACGCAATCTGGGCCTGCACAGGAAGGCCGCTATTCGGCTCATAAATAGGCCGTGGGTCCCGCGCTCCCAGCAGGCCCGGCCTGGGACGAGGGCTTCAAAGTATTCCGCCGAGGCGAAGACTCAGCTTGCCATACTCTGGCCCATGATGGGCTTTATGTGCGCCGAGCGCATGAAAGCAGCTTTGCCAGAGTGGCTGCAGTATCGGCATCATAAAGATTGCGGCGAAGCTATAAAATCGGAGATTTTAAGCATGAGCGCGAGCAGTGTGAATCGATTTTTAAAGGGCACGCGAGCTGCCTTTCAACGAAAACACAACACGGGTGTTAAGCGTCAGCAGAAAGCGCGGACGCCTGGTTCCGGTCGAACTGACCGAAACCGAGCAAAAGAAAGGGCCGATTCAGTATCGACCCAGGTCACTTAGCTTAGTCCGACTTCCTCATCGTTCAGCATCTCCCATGCCTCCCTCTTCAAATCGCATAGCCATGGCAGCTCCTCAATGATCGCGAAGAGCTCTCGGGTGATCCGTTCCACCCTTTGATACTGAGCACGGCTTATCCAAACACCATCCTCATCAAGCATTTGCCTTCTCCTTGCCTCGGCGCGATTCGCGTAGACGATAGGAGTCGCCGTCCACCTTTATGATACGCGCATGGTGCGTCAGGCGATCAATCATTGCGGTGACGCAAGGAGCCCCAGGAAAAATCTGCCCCCACTCTTTAAAGGCAAGATTGGTGGTGATGATGATGGAACCTTTCTCATAGCGCCGGTTGACAATTTCAAAGACAAAGTCGGCAGCCTTGCAATCGAACGCCAAATACTAGTCCTCCGAACTGGGTTGTCGACGAGCATGTATGCAGGCCGTTAACGTCGTCGTAGGCGTAAGTGTATAGGTTTTTGCAAGCTTTTCGGATGTTATGGGTCCCCACCATCCAAGCCCCGAAGGCTATGCTTGGAGTTCCCATTGAATACGGTCGGGTGTTCTCCACGAAGTACCGCGCTGCCACCAGCCAAGCCCCGAAGCCTCTGGCTGGAGTACAACGCTGCGGGTGGAGAACCTGAAGATCGACATGACTCGAGTTGTACCACGTCTTGCAGCCATCGTCCTTCCGCCCATTACACGTCTTTGGATCCGCAAATGTTGCTTCAAACTTTGATTCGATAGGCGGCTGGCACCCTGGACCACCACAAGGACCTTTAGACTCGCCGATTTCACAGTTCCTACCATTTTGGTCACAACCTGCCTTCGGCCACAGCCTGAAGGCCTCAACGCACGATTCAGGTAGCGGATAGTCAAGCGACTGGCCGCGAGTCAATTTTCGATCCACGAAGGCGAATCAACTTTGGAGGAGCGTTCATCATGCATCTTCATGCCCACAAACGTCGCAGTACGTCACGTACTGGCTTAATCTGTTCACTGTTAGTCGCATTTTTCCGTGACCATTGGGGCACATGATGCCATCGAGCTGCATGTTGTAGCCTACGATTTCGAACATATTTACAGACTCTTTGTACCCCTTAAGGGCATGAAGTCCTGCTGGCTTAAGGTGAAATGTATCCTTACTCAAATTGTCAAAAATATCGCTTGTTACATATACCTGATTTTTCCCTGCTATCGAGCAAACTCTCTGACTAAGGTTAAACACTCCACCGATTCCCGTATAATGCTGAGTGAATGAACCATAAGATCCAATGTTTGCCGTACCACTTGCAATTCCGATCCTGACTTCAAAAGGAGCGTCCCAGAGATTCTCCAAGAGAGCTTTGTGCGCTTGAAAGTGATCTTTTATTTCGACAGCGGCTTGACATACGATCTCGAGATAATTCTCTTGCCTGATTGGGTGGTTGGCGTAGGCTACAATCCCGTCACCTAAAAATTTATCAATGGTGACATTGTGCTTCAGGAGAATCTGGCTAACTTCGTCGATAAAATAAGATATAACCTTGTTGAACTTGTGCTCGTCAATACTGTTCAGCCTAAGGGTAGAATCCACAATATCGACAAACATCACGCAAATCTCGGACTTTAACTTAGCTGTTTGTCCCTTCTTAAGGTGCGAGATAACTTGTGGACTGAAATGACTTTTCAAAAAGTGGAAATGAATATTTTCTTCTGTCTTCTCTTTAATGACTCTCTCGCGTTCGTAAAGCGTATTCTGAAGTTGACCTTCGCTTGCTCGGAGCTGCTGGTTTAGATCGACAAGTGATTGACGCTGAGCTTCCAGTTCAAGCATAGATTCTTGCAGCCGTAGTCTTTGAACCGAAGATATATTTTCATATCTGGTAAATGATTTTCGAACGAAAATCGAGAGTATCACTGCACCAAATAAGAACAAAGAATTCGTGAGGAGCATCATAATCGTCTGAACAGAAAAACCATTCTTGACCAAACAAACAACGTAGTAGAGAAAAATCAATATCGAGTAAACTGCGACTGAATAATTCTTCCTAAACGGCAAAAAACCCAAGCCGCCTATCATCACAAGCATCAAGCCTGCAAAGTAGTTTGAATAAAACCCTCCCGCCAAAAAGATTAGAGGTAAAAGCAGCAGGCCATTGGCGAGTACGAACCAGAAAGCAATTTTTTGCCTCGATTCGAAGTCAGTATGCCTATTTAATTTTTTTGCGACTAAAAATGAAATTGGTAGCATCCAAAAACGAATGAATACGCACCAATAAAAATTATTCCTCATAACAGTGTAATCTGCTATGAGGAATAAGATGTAAAGCCCTGGTGAGAGCCATTTTGCGAAGAAGCCGACATAATAGAACGTATTGTCGTTGTACTCAGCAATCAGCTCAGCATCAGTTTTCATTTTTTGATCACCGTGAAAAGATTTATCCCTGCGGGTTCGCTTTCCACTTTGATCTTGCTGCTGATGGAGGAAAACATTTTAACAAGTTTCTCTTCGCTTCTATGCCTCAAATACCAGTCGCCCAAAAGCTCCATCATAAATTTCGTCGGATTGTACGAACTAAAGTTCCCGATAATGAGACAGCCATCGTCTTTTAACCCGTCGTATAGTTTCTGCGCTGCAGCTTGCGCTACAGGATCCGCGAAATAGTCAAAAAGTCCGGCGCTGTAAATAAGATCAAATTTCTCACCTTCAAGACCTTCTTCGATTATATTGCGAATTGCTTGATTTATATATTTCACAGGATCTTTCAGACCTTTTTTTCTCGCAAGCCTTTGAAGATCTTGTCGAGCTTGTCGCAGGGCCTTCATATCCTGATCGAGAAGATAAAACTCCACATTTCCGAGTTTTTCATGATCATTCTCAATCAAAAGCTGAAGCTCTCGTGCAGGGCCTGAAGCCACTGAAAGAATCCGAAGAGGTTTACTCGGCGATTTTTCAATATAGTCGGCAAGCCAGGTATGCAAAAAATGAGCTCGATTACGAACCGCTACACTCGCTGGAGCCTCCAACATTGCCCTATGAAGGCATTTGCCAAAGAGATTTGTTCCGATTGGTTCGTTATTATAGATGTGATTCATCAGCTCGAAATCACCAGCGTACCCGAACGGTTTTTTGAAAGCCCTTGCCACAAAGGGAGCTGAAAAGATGTAATCCGCAAGCTCATCCCTAAAATAAGCTTTTGACGCACTGATCGTTTCTTCAGACTGGCCGCTTAAAGTTTTCTCGAGTTCGTCTGAACAACCTTCGAAGATCTCTTTTAATCTAATGGCGAAGAACTTGCTGAACGCATCTTCCGCGCGTTGGCTAAACTCGACATTATCACGTCGATATAGCAGCTCCGCCTGGCTGTTAATTCGCTCTCTTATCAGATGAATCTTATCTTTGAAATCCAGAGTGAGAAATCGGAAGGCTGAAGGGACTGTTGTGTCTCCCCTTATAATCTCTTCAATTTCTGGTTGAATATCGATTGAAAGTTGATAAGCACAGATTGAATCTACGTCGATACTGCTCTCGAGAATTTCGAATCCAACTATGAACTCACCCTTATCTAGGTTTCGCGAATACGATATTTGGCACAGCAAACCTTTGTGAATAAGATCCCCGTAGACGAATGAACACTCCGTGATCCCAGACTTGGCTATATCGGATGCGGATTTAACGGCAAACCCAAACGAGCTGTAGTCGAATACTGGGAACTTTGAATCATTCATTTCAACGAAACACTCAGACTCAGGAGTCCTTCGTTCTTCCCGCACCGATAGATAGCGATTCTCGAGGGCCTTCCTAGCGACGGAAATCTCTTCGTGATTGACGGTCTTAGGTTTGTTCATTCTCATTCTCCAGTGCCTAAATCGCACGCCATGACATCTGTGTTCGTGGATTTGATTGATTTAACGGAATTAAAAAAGGATACTAAAGATAAAATTCACAACTTACTGCAATTACTGTCATACGTTGATTGTTCTTTACGAGTAACCAGCGCTAATTCTGTCCCCACCGTTACGCCCCATTCCTCAAGCTTCCTTCTTACCCGACTATCAAAGGAGCCGAAGGCTCGAATGAGAAGATGCTACATTTAACATGTGCATTAAGCATAGTGGCTTTGTCTGATCGATTTGTATCGAACATTTCAGGAAATTACAACCGCTAGTCCCTAGTGCTTATCGATATTATTGTGAAATTCATTATTCCTTCCAACTCAAATAACTCAGGCTGAGAAAAATAACCAAATCCAACAAAGATTTGGTCCTACTAGGATCTCTACCCATTCGCAAAACGAGCCTGCAGCTCAAGGTCAGTCAGGTTACGCGCCGCACTCCGCGTCAGGATAGAATTTATCTGATCCCGATCAGCAATCGACGCAGTCTTGATCGATTCAATCAGCCGACTCGCTATCCGCTTCCGGATGGTCTCTAAGCCTTACGTTAAAAGTTTCGGCTCATTCAACTGGCAATGATCGCTTGAATGGAATGCTTAGTTTTCTGTATAAATAAAATTTCTAGTGACGGTAGGCCCCGATTTCACGGGTGCTGCCCGAGATAATCTGGGTTGAAAAGTCAGCTTTAAGAGATTTCAGGCAGAGAGGAGGGTCGAAGGTTTTCATGCGGGCGGTCCCCATTGTGAGAAATTCATCGATGGAGCTGAACCAAGCGGAGGATGAAGGGTAAGTCTCTATGCGCGGGTGAACGGATTACGTTATTCTTTTAGCCTACACGATGGAGGTTTTGGTGAAGGTTTTGGATATATTTTTTGCTTTCTACAGGATTGCTGGGCCTTGCTTCTTCGAAAATCTAGACTGAACCAATCAGTAAAAACTGGGACAGCAAACAGCTTCTGCCCGCGCTGGATGATCCGGACTTAGAGGGTCCGAGAGAGTTTCATAACAATCTGCATGCCATGAATTGGTCGCTCCATTGATGTTGTTTGTGTGTAGGAACGCTTTGTTTGCCCACCATTCTGCATCAGTTTCGCAGACACCTGTTCCATTCAGAATCCATTCATTGGCATTACAGGTGGCGACTGCAGTGCCGCGGGTAGATCCAGTCTGCTGGACTCGGCAGCACAAGGTAGCGCCCTGGTAATTGCCCCTAAATTGGTCGTAGGTTCCGCTGCACCCCCATGGAATTGGAGGTTCGTAGTATTCCCGGCAAAAATCACTGGTGCCGCCAAAGATATCTTGGGATACCGTTACGCCAAAACTATTGGAAGCTAAGGAGTCTATATCTCGCCCCGTTAAGGGATCCTTCACCCCCGGCATTGAGGCACTGATAATTAACTCGTTGTCAGCGCTAAGACAGTTGCCTTTTAGGATCCAACCGTCCCCGGCTCCTACGTTCTGACCATCAGCTCTAAGTAGAGTTAGATTTGTGGTGGCTGCACAAGTCAAAGGCAAAACTGTAATCGGAGTAATGCCTAAGGTTTTCTTGCAGTCGATCTGATTTCTAACGATTTGCCGGATCGATTCAAGCTTTTGTCGAAAATCAACTGACTTGTTCGCCTTATGGCCCATGACGGTGATTTGGGTAATTCCGACAGTCAATAGGCCTGTGAGACCCATCGCCACGATCACAGTCACGAGGCTAGAGCCTAATTCGCTAGATCCACTTCGGAGGAAGCCTCTTATTGGAAGAGATGCATTGATTAAGCTCATGGCTTTCTCAATAAACTTATTGCAAGGATGCTTTGAATAATCTAGCTGATTTTGTGGCGATCTCATGCGTATCTTCATCCTCAATGGGTGGAATTTATCGCTCGACAAGCTTAATTATCGCCGACCATTTCGTGTCTAATTTGGACAGCAAATCGCAAAGCCTACAGTACCTGCATCACTGGATCCCGAAGCGTTAAAGCAGTCAACACCCCATCCGGAACCAGCCATGTGACTTACATGGAGAAAGGAAGGGTCAGCGGATGAAGATAAAACGCCGTCATAAATACATTCCCCACCCCCGGTCATCGCCCACTCGTTACTGTTGCAATTGGGTTGTGCCGTGTAGCTAGGCGGTCCTGGGGTATGGGAGATCTTTCGGCAGCATAATTTATTGCCGCGACGCGATCCTTTATAGATATCGTAGGTACCACTGCAGCTGGTGGCAGCTAGATCGTAGAAGCTTCGGCAGAAATCACTACTTCCGCCAAAGAGATCATCAGAGACTTTAGTTCCAGTGGCATTCGAACTGGTGTCATTCAAAGGTCGACCCGTGAGGGGATCCGACCCCGGGTTTGTGGCTTTGATAATCAATTCAGAACCCTCACACACGGCCTTGACGGTCCAATCGCCGATCTTGTTGGGATTGGATCCAATCGGATTGCCGTCCATGCGCTTAAGCCTGAGCTGCGGACGGGGTTTGCAGCTTAAGGGCAATGTACTTCCGGGAGTGATGTTTAGGGTTTGTTTGCAATCCAGGCGAGAGCTTATGGTTTTTCTGATCGTTTCCAGGTCTTGTCGGTAGCTGACTGCCTTACTAGCTTTCATACTGTTGTTGTTCGTGGTCGTCATGTTTGTAGACAAAATACCAAAAATACCGATCGCCACCAGAACAGAGAGTATTGCATTGCCAGATTCACTTGAAAGCCTTTCAGTGAGAGGCTCGCTGAGCTTAGTTTTAGGAACGTTAAAGTGTCTGTCATGGGACCGAAAGTTCCTCCTGACCTTGGCCAAGTTCAGCATGACGATTTTTAAAAATTGATACTTTATCATTCTAGACCTCATCAGCTCATCAAAAAGAAAGTTCGGGTCCTCAGTTACTTCGGACAGCAGATGGCCGTCGCCCAGGCGTCATAATCTAAGGTATGGTCACGGGCTGCCCAGCAGTCTGTCATCCAAGATTCTCCAACAGGAGCACTATTGTGCAAAAAGTAGGGATTGGCTTCAAAAACGCCTGGCGCCAACGGCAGTGGACACATCCCCCCTCCCGTCATCATCCATTCGTCAGCATTGCAGCTGGCGATTCCTGCCTGGCCAGGGCCAGGTACATTAGCCACAGCATTGACCTCTCGACAGCAAAGCTTGTCACCACCATGGGCGCCTCGGAACAGATCGTAGGGAGGGTCGGTGCAGGTGGTGTAGCCGGCATCTATGTATTCACGGCAAAAGTCGCTAGCGCCAGCGAAGAGGTCAGTACTCACGGGAATGCCCGAGCTGTTGCTAGAAATGGAGTCTAGGCTCTTACCTGTGAGTGGATCTTTGGCGCCACTTGAGGTCGACTTTGCAGAGATGAGAAGTTCCTTGCCCACACAGGATCCCGTCACGGTCCAATCCCCGATTCTGCCTCCTGGACTGCCCAATTCAGAGCCATCTTTTCTAAGCAAGAGAAGGTTCGCTGAGGCACAGCTTACCGGAAAATTCGTGCTCTCAGTAATGCCGAGGGTTGCTTTGCAGTCCATACGGTTATTGATGGTCTGGCGAATCGTTTCGAGGTCCTGTCGAGTGCTGACGCTCTTGGTAGCCTTAAAACCGAACACCATCATCTGGGAGACTCCTGTGGCCAAGACGCCGAAAATTCCGAGAGCTATGAGTACCGAGACCAAAGCATCCCCAGCCTCGCCTTTTTTATGTGTCCATTGAAACAGCTGCAATGCTTGCCATGCGCTCCGCGCTCCGCGCAGGGCTTTGGTGTAGCGATTTATTTGTGAACGTTTTAATCCCAGCATAATATTCCTTTTGCACCGTTCCGACTCTCAGATCCTCTGCCCGGACCTAAGTCTAAATGCTTTTCAACTCTTAGATCTTTGGCGTGCATTGCAGACCCTAATGTCGTATCGGTTTTGATGCCATCGATCTCAAGATATATTTGATGAGTGACTTGGTGAAAGGGGACGTCGAGAACAATTGGGTCTTTGCTGAGTGGTGCAAAGGCTTGGTTATCAGAACCTTGGGTTTTTGAAAGCAAGCGATAAGCGGCCGATTCTTACTATAATAAATAATTTTTGACCAAGTTAAGAGCGCGAGCATCACGCGCTGTGGGGAAGGACTCGTGGTGCCTTGTGTAAATCACAAGCGGGAAGTTTTGGCCCATTTTTTCTGCGAAGTTACCCAATATAATAATCGAAGAGTCCACCATCCAATTAGGTTGGCAGTTAATCAATAGCGGTCATAGGGTATTCTCGATGTCAAACAAGTTTAAGATCCTCCCAACGACGGTTTCCTTGTGCCTTTTATCAACACTGGTCACTACTGCCTGTGATAAAAAAAGTGAATCCGAGAGTACCACCACCCCCTATGCTTCGGCCCAAGGCAGGAGCTTTGTCGCCGCTAGACAACTTGCTGTCAGCAGCTGCGGACTCACCGCCGCGAATTCGGTGATCTACGTCATTGCCTTTAACGCGGAGTTAGGCAAGACGAAGGTGGCAAAGGTTGATGCCAGCGGCAAGTTTGAGTAGTTGGGAATAACTTTTTAAGAAATGGTGCTACGGGAGATGTTGAAGCAAATTTTCTATTTTTATACAAGCGCCAGGCCGAAGCTAGTTCGCCCATTGATCAATACCCCAAATGCAAAGAGCTATGAGTACGGCAGCCGGTATCATGGCCAACCCCCACAAGAGGAGCTGATAAAAAGCCTTCTTTCGTAAGCCTTCGTTCTGCTCATCAACCGCTCCAAGACATAGAGCGCCGAGACTCGAGAAGGGGCTTGTATCGACGATGTGGGCGGAGACTAAGATGATTGAGCACACCCGCAGTCCCCATTATATTTTGAAAAGGCCTGAAGCGATTTTTAATATCTTTGAGGCGATCTATTGATCGTATCGAACTTCTATTTTTTCTAGGCTTCATAGTCAATTGGATTAGGAAATGCGTTAACGTTTCTCTTTTTGTGCGGAGTATGTTGAATGCCAAGTTTTTGCAGTGATTCCCACTTTTTTTTGAATTCTTTTGGAGTAATTTTTAAAAACTGGTACACCTGGCATTGTGCTGCAAAATATCTCCAATATTTCAAACCGCATACTCTTAGGTTTATCATTTACATATCGGCAAAGATTAGAATGAGACACTCTTATGCCTGTTTTTTTGGTGATGATTTCCTGGAAATCCGTGACAGTATAAATACCGTGAAGAGTTGCCAGATATTTCTTTAATCGCCATCTGATTGCCATACTTCTACCTTTTCAAAAATTGCCTGGATTTCGGGATCCATTCAAGCTTCAGAATGCTTAATGTATCGGTGAACTGTTGAAAAATTGCTGTGCCCGAGAAGCTCCAATAGCACAGGCATTTTGTGAGGAAATCGTTCTATAAATCGAGTTGCAAACATTCTACTGAACCAGTGCCAGCTCATATGAGGTTGAATCGATTTGATTCAATCTCACGCGTGTTCAGGAAGGCGGGAACGAGGTCTTTCTCCGTTGGATCAAAGATTTCCTGGCCCCACAGCCTTTGGCGCGATTTCCTCTGGGGAATAAGCCATTTAATTTCTAGAGGTTCACGGCCCTCCTGATCCAATGATCGGCTGCTTTCACCCTCTGCGGATGTTTGAGCTATGGCCACCAATCGCGGCAGCCACAGCTTTTGCTCGAGATTATACGATAATTGATAAAAGGCAATTTTTCGAGCAGGGTTCAGCGTGGTGAGCATGTCCGCTTGCAAGACGGGAGCTTGCCACTGCTCATCGTCCCTCGCAAAGACCCTACTCCAAGCCATTGGCAATTGACGATAGATCTTACTGATGACGAAAAATTTTGGCTCGGGATGACGAAAGAGAAAGTCAGGCGTCAGCTGCTTTGGAAAAAGAATCGACCGATAAAGCAGCGGCTCGGTATGCGCGCCTTGAGGCTGAAAGTAAATATCAAGTCCAAGACCCTGACTTTTCCAAGTAAGCACGAAATTCCAAGGATTTCCATTAGGCCTAATTATAGCCGTATCCTTGATGTAATCAATCTCTTCGCATTCCACTTTGGCAAAGGGGCCTCGTCCCTGAGGGCCCTTGCCCAGAAGAAAGTTCGTCGAAAAATCTTCGCAGAAAGCGGTCCAGTCTTCACCAAGTCGTCTTTGGAAGGCCTTGGGTATGAAGGTCTCATCAGCCCGAAAAGACAGGGTCAGCCGATCGATCGTGATCGGTATATTCTTGGTGGCAGCTTTAGCTTGCAAAAGCCGACAGGAGAATAAAGTGGCAATGGTCAGGGCCATCAAGCCTATTTTATTTCGGTAGTTTTGGGGAATGATGAGGACCCGTATTTCGCCCACTCCTTTCGTCAAAATGCGCCCGTTAATGGGAAGAAATCGCTGCAAGCTCTCAGGCCAAGGACCGTTGGGGACTGCTGTCATCCTTCGCCTTGCTTTTTTAACGATAAATAACCAGCAAGAGTTAAAGAAAAATCCTTCAAAATCGCTTACAAATTTGCCATCGACTTTAAAATAAATCATGCAACAATCTAATATTTAAGTAAATTTGTAAGCTCTTCTCTTTTTTATTATAAAATACTCAAGAACTCCACCATTCCTACCGACCGAAGTTAAAATGTTCAGCCATTATCCTATCCTCCCTTTTTGGATGCGAGCTGAGAGCCAGGGAGTTTAACTATGTCTCGATTCAGTTTCATTCTTTGTCTCGCATGGCTCAGCCTAGCTATAGCTTCCTGTGAAAGCAAACTCTATACAACTGGAAACGCGGGCGATATGCGTTTCAGACCAAGCATCGATCCTATCGATGCAATCTATGCGTCTCCCGGAGATGTCCTTTCGATCAAAGGGACAAACTTGTCGTCAAAAGTTTCTCTTTCCATCAACGATGAGATCACGCCCCTGACGATTACCGACTCTGAAAACGCCAGCCTCACCCTACCCGAAGGTGGCGATAGCGATCTTTATCGTCTCAGTTTCAAAATTCAAGATCAAACCCTTCAGAGCTTTTCTCTCGCCAAAGCCACCGCTCTTGGCAATCTTCCCGTTATCCCCGTTGGCCTCGAGTATATCTGCGATAACCTCATTTTCAAAGATCAGAGCGGCGGGATCGTCCGAGGCGGCGCTAAATGTGGTTTGCTGGCAAAGGCTTCGTGCACAAGTGACGGAGAGATCGATTGTCTCGCGAATATTGATTATAAAGCAGCCGCCACAGCGGATGCAGCAAGGAATATTATAAGCGGAAAAACCCATGGCGGGGTTATAGGCACCGCTCCTCTCAAACCAGCCGACTGCATCGCGGACGGCGAAGGCGGCTGCGTGGTCGATGGACTCATCTTTAAAGCCGCCAAGCTTTCGCTCTATGCAGCGGCCGATATCAGAAGCTCCGTCCGCATCGGGGGTGTCCTCGGTAGCTTAGCCAATTGTTCAAGCGATGGCGAAATCGGCTGTCGTGTCGTGGGACCAAGCTTTGCCGCCGCGAGCCTGAGTGGAGCATCCGCCAAGATCCTCAGCGGCCAATCCATTGGCGGCATCGGAGGATCAGCTGCCCTTGTGCCCGGTCCCTGCGCCGTGGATAACGCTACGAACTGCGTTGCCTCCTCAGCCTTTCCCGCTGTTGTGAAAGCCAACGTCACGGCAGGTCTGATCAAAGCCGGTACGATCATCGCCGGTGTCAACGGCGCCTATCCTTCGCCCACTTATCCTTTAGCGACGAGCACGGCCGCGACCGATCTCACGATGTTTCAGAGCCAGCTGACGACCGATGGCGCCTTCGAATTCTTTGACAGTGCGGGCGTGAGGTATACAGGTAGCGGCGATTCGGATCTTTTAGCCGCCAATATCCGGGGCGGCACAGCCATCGAAAGTCTCGCCCTCACGGGGATCATGCCGGCTGTCCTCCCAGCTCCT
>JACMPP010000031.1 GCA_014377445.1 Oligoflexus sp. | reverse complement strand
TTTGGGGATGCTGACTGAAATATTTTTAAGGTTATGTTCTTCGGCTCCGTTCACCTGGAGAACATCGGATTCACTGATAGCAGAGACGTTCGAACGGGAGACGGGCTTCTTCATGCGAGTTTACCTCAAGCCTTGGTTGATCTGGGATACTACCATACTTTTGTATTAAGGCAACTCTATGCAAAATTTTAGGTAGTATATGTACGACTCATCGGTCATGATCGTAAAGAATCCAACCGAGGACACGAATGTACCTACTCTTGAGTGGCATCGCCAAGATGCTAGGACTCCTATCGTTTGCTGCGCTTGAACGCCTGGCAGTAGCCGTCACATTCCTGTTTTTTGACATCTTTCGCGTACGGCGAAAGTTGATGCTGCGCAATCTGTCGATCGCGTTTGGTGATGATTATTCTCCAAGCCAGAGAGTGACAATTGCCCGTCATGCCTTTTCTAATTTCATTCAAAGTATATTTGAGTCATTCATCTGCCGGAAATATGCGATCGATGCCGATGTCCAGGTTGAGAACGCCGAGATTCTCGAGGCGGAGATGGCGAAAGAGGAGGGCGTTTACTTCCTGCTTTGCCACATGGGCAATTGGGAGGCGATGGGAGCATTTGTTTCGCACCGTTTTCGTCCGTCTTACACCGCGATGAAAAAAATAGGGTCGAAGGGTATCAACCGCTATGTCGAGAACATGCGGGAGAAGAACGATATGCACTGGATCAAGCGAGAGAAAAAAGGCGACGCCGTACGCCAGATGAAAGAAATTCTGGGACGCGGAGAATGTGTGGGATTCGTAATGGATCAGGCGCGTCCTGGCGAGCCAAGGTTGCCGTTTTTCTCCAAGGATGCAAAGACTAATACGAGCCTGGCTGCGATCTGGCAGAAACATCCGGCTCCGATCGTTCCAGCCTATTTTTATCGTCGTGCCTTTGGCAAGCACACGCTGGTGATCAATCCGCCGCTTACGCTGCGGGTTTCCGATGATCCGCAGGTCGATATTCTGGAAAATTCAAAGCTCTTCAACTCAGAAGTCGAAAAAATCGTGAGACAGAAACCCGAGCATTACTTCTGGTTTCACAACCGCTGGAAATAATGCTGGGAGAACTGAGAGTAGGTGGTGAGCGCAAAATCAGACCTTGCGCTCGAGCAGAGAGAGTCCAAGTTGCTTCAGAGCATCCGCCTGGGATCCCCAAGACGAAACGAGTGCGAGTGTTTCATCGGTGAGCCTGGCAGCATGGTTCTTTGCTGCCTCGGCTGTCATCAGGCTGAGATAAGTAAGCTTGCCGAGATTGGCATCTTTTCCGAGTGATTTGCCCGTTCCTTCCGCCGTATCCAAAAGATCGTCAATAATCTGAAAAACAAGTCCTATGCCACGGCCAAAGGCTTCAAGCGTTTGGACTTGTGTGCTCGTGGCTCCCGCAGCCAATCCACCGAGGCTACAACTGGCGGCAATCAGGGCGCCGGTCTTGTTGAGATGAATCGAATCGAGATCGGCTCGCGTAAAATCATTTCGTCCCGTCCAATACATGTCGAGCGCCTGGCCTTTGACCATCCCGCGACCACCCGCTGCCATCGCCAGTTGTGCGACGGCATTCGCCCGTATTTCAGCCGAGAGTTCCCGGTCATTCGCTACGACCAAAAACGCGTCACTCAAAAGAGCGTCACCCGCAAGTAGAGCGGTCGTTTCATCGAAGATAACGTGCGTCGTGGCACGTCCCCTGCGCATATCGTCATCGTCCATACAGGGGAGATCATCATGGACGAGGCTATAAGTATGAATCATCTCGGCCGCCACCGCGAGGCTCAGGGCATCCTCAGGCCGTCCGCTGCAGGCCTCGGCAGCCGCCATAGCGAAGAGAGGGCGAATGCGCTTACCCTGGCCAGCTAAAGCGTAGCGACAGGCCTGATGCAAACTATGATCTTCGGAATAAAGAGTGTTTTGAATGGCCTCAAACCGTTCTTCGAAGGACTGGCGCCAGAGATTCAACTTAGATGGAAGATTTATCATGCCTGATCGGCCCTCCTGTTGCAGGCATTAAAACAGAATTAACCGGAACAAACAAGGCAGCGCTTTCGCCTTCAATTCCGGACTTTGATGTGTTTTAAGATCCACGGAAATTTTCATTTGATAACTCACGGCTCTCAAATTTTCCTTAAAACTCAGGTTTCAAACGTAAGCTTTTCTTGACTCATGGGGATGCTTTCTGGAAGATCATCAACAAGATGCGAAGTCCGTCTTCAATTTTCAATCTGAGACAAGCCGTAGTGTAATCACGAAAGCAAATTTGGTAAAATCCGGTTGTGATCTGTTGCTGGAAAAACCTTGTTTTTAGTGAGACTTTCGGTTAAGCGACTCAGCTAGAACTGGCCACAGTCACGGAGTTTATAATGTCCGATCTCAACAATAAATCTCTCAACCTAGTTGACATGAGTGTGCTCCAAAGCTTGAAAGCCTACGCACGCAGCCCGGCGTTTATGCCTCAACTTGTTGGAATTTTTGAGGAGCATGGCCGCTCATCCCTTATAGAATTGAGAATGGCTCTCAGCGATCAGGATGTTGAATCTGTCCGTCGTGTCGCCCACCGATTCAAAGGTAGCTGTTTAAACATGGGAGCCCAAGCATTAGCCGGCGAACTCAAGCTGCTTGAAGCGTTTTCTCCCGACACCAAATGGCCTATCGATCGAGTGGAAACCACATATCACGACCTCACTCAACTCTTCGATACGACTTGCAACTATCTAAAATCATTAAACTGATTTATTGATCTGTAAAGTCCTCCTAGCACAATCCGATGACCATCTAGCTGAAGTTCACCTTCAACGAGATGGCAATGTTACCGAAACAACTTAGTATTTGGCAAAAAGTCCGCCTTCAGGTGCAGGAAAAACTCCTTCAGCCGAAGCTTGGCGACATGGTGGATAAAGTAACGGAGGCCTCCCGCCGCCGCTACTTTAGGCACGTTTTTGCCGAAAACGAAGTCGCCTATGTGTTCATCAATAAGAAGAAATTGCGCGTACTCAATTTGAGTTACGGTGGATTGCGCGTTGAGCGTCCGAGTCTTGTCGATGTCCAGTCCTGGCTGAAGGTCCATCAGTCGACGTCTGTTGAACTGACGATTCTGGGCGAGACTCAGAAAACCAATATGATCATCACGAGTCTCGATGAAGCAAGCATCGGCCTTAGCTGCGATCCGCGCAGTCCATTCAGCCTTCTCTTCTTGCATCGTTATTTGTCGTACATGGACATGGGACTTAGTTTAAAGGCTTTGGCAAAGCACCGGGTGGGCAAGGCCTACCAATCACCCCAGTGGCTTTCCTATGGCAACGAACGCGGCTTGGTCGAAGTGCACTTGAATATGGATGACAGCTCGGTTTTACCTGAGGTTCATATCTACTGCGTGAGTGGTTCGCGTTACGACTGCGTGTGGTTCCGTGCCCCGCGCAAAATATCGGTATCCTGTAAACCGCGCGCCGATCTCAATACGCGTGAAAAGAAGGAAATTCTCG
>JACMPP010000030.1 GCA_014377445.1 Oligoflexus sp. | reverse complement strand
ATTGAAAAAGTATCCATGAGTTTGACTGGGTCATAGCGTCGGTGACCACCGATCGTTCGATATGAGGGAAGAAGGACTCTTTCTTTTTCCCATCTTCTCAGTGTGGAGATTGACACTCCAAGAATTTCTGCAGCAGCGCCCACTGAAATATACATAAATGGTCGATAATATGTATTATTAACAGCACTTTACTAGGCATGGATAAGCGCAAAAGACAGGTTCGTCAAGATATTTTATTGACTGTTGCTTGCCCCCTACGCCCGGCCGGCATTAAACTTTCACTTTGGAGAAGCCTACGCACGGATCGGAAATTGAGTGAAGGCTGAAGAATATTTTCTAAAAGCCAAGGACTCACCTGGCTTCGGCGAATGGCAGTACAAGAGTCTCGTTAAAAAGCCACTTTCCGATCTCAATAATTATATGAAGTACTGGGGGGCTTTTAAATCCAATGAAAGTCTCATTGACAAGGTATATGCTAACCAGAACTTTGGTTGCCTCCTTTGTCACGGACGTTAGGAACTGAGAAGACGAGTCCAAAAGCAATCTTTTCCATCTTCCGAGTTGAAAATGGGGTCGCCAAGCGACTAATTCTTACAAACAGGATGAGCGTGTAGCTTTGCCGTCGCGGGACTCATTAAAAAACGTCGTTTACACCTAATTAAAATAATCTATGATTTCAGTATATAAGCTCCGAGATACTCACTTACCATAACCGAGTTATTTTTCTGATCGCTTCCGAACGTTAAGCACTGACTTTTAACAAAAAAAATATTTTAGAAACTTCCGATGAATACCGAACAGGAAGCAGAATGATCGGAAGGGAATAATGTCCATGCGTACACCTTTTAAAGATAAACAACGTGGCACGAGCCTGGTTGAGTTGATGATTGCCTCGACGCTCTTAGCTCTTATCGGAGTCGCAGCAAGCAACTTCTTTAAACGCATCACGGCTGCCGATGTCGAAGCCCGTGCAAGAGCCGGAACCCTTAGCGAAATTACACTTTTCCTTTCGACCATCGAAAGAGACTTTAAACTGCGCCCTGGGCCTGCATCGGGAGCCCCTCCCATCGCTCCTATCTGTGCATTACCGCTTTGCACGTCATTTAATATTTCGCGAATGGTTCGCTACAACAGTTCCGCAGGCGCCCTTGCCGGCAAAGTCACGACGATGGCCATTAATTATCGCAACCTATGCGTGCCTGTTCCTGCCGTTATGGAGGACAAGTTCAGCCATCAGCTATCTATTGCCGAAAACAATACGGTGAACAGTGATACGAATTACAGCGGATCATCCGATGGTGATCGAAGCAATGCATTGAACGGTCGTTGCTTTAAAAAGTCGGCATGTCCGGCCGGGCAATACGCACAGTTGCAAATTACAACTAATCCCACCGGACCGATTCTTATGCCAAGCTACCCTCGGTTTGATCCGTCAAGCAAAACGGTTAAGTTTCCGGATTTGACGAACGTCAAGAGTGCGTCCATCGGGGTAATCGGAGCCGTTCTGTGCGGCGATAGCGCAGGCACCTTGATGTCGGACCGCCTGGTGTTGGAAGCTGCTTATGTAAACTCATCCGGCCAAATGCGTATTGAAAAAAGCGAAGTTTCAATTCCGCGGAACAACGTCGCTAATATTCAAATGCTACCAAACATTGATACTCTCGCACCTTGACTTACACTTCAATCCAACCGTCAGAAGAAGTTGATGCGAGAGGTCATGGGAAAGTTCACAGTATCGATCATCTCTTCCGTCACGCGTCTCGCTTCAGTCAAAGTCCTGGCCTTCATGCACTTCGAATAATACGAATGCCCGAACAAAAACCATTTATGCGCGTTGATCACGTAAAAGCGGAGTCGACGCATGTTCTTGTCGTCGTTATCGAAATACTGATCGAGACTGTCTATGAATTTAACCATCGCCATGAGAAAGAAACGACCCTCCTCCTCCGGCGTCTGCGGAGGACTCATGCCGGGAAAAGCTTCGGGGCTTTCCCTATGGCCCAAAGCATGCGCGATTTGCCAGAGAATCCACGGCCGTGCCGTGGCGGCCCGTCCAATCATAATGCCATCGGCCTGCCCGCTTTGGTAGATCGACAGGGCGTCCTGAGCTGTCTGTATGTCGCCGTTCATGACGATAGGAATGCTTCGTTTTTGGCGTAAATCCCCGACCAGATTCCAATCTGCATCGCCTTTGTGCTTCTGCGATTGTAGACGCGCATGGATCGTCAACCAGTCCGCACCCGCGCTTTCCAATGCAGCCGTAAAATCATCGAGAAACTGAGGATCAGCAACATCCTGTCCACAGCGCATTTTCACGCTGACTGGGACTGTACTATGCTTCTTCGTCATTTCCACGACCCGGGCCGCGTAGTCGCGATCGCCAAGTAAACGCACACCCCAGTTGTGTTGGAGATGTTGCCGCGCGGGACAGCCCATATTGATATCTAAACCCCATGGCTCCAGCGGCATAAGCTTTTGAATACTGCGTTGGATAAAGGTTTCTTCATTCCCGAGGATTTGTGGGATAAAGTAACGCTCGCCCGCCATAATTTTGAGTTCGTCGACACGATCGATTCGCTCAAAAGGGAGTCGCCTTGTGGAGAGCATTTCGGTGAAGAGGAGGGGATTGACCGATTTTGGGGTGAAATGGCGTACTACAGCCCGGAAAGCCACATGAGTGAGACCAACCATAGGTGCCACCATGAACGGAAAATCAATACCGAGACGATTAAGACGCGACGCTTCCACGATTCATTCCTCTAAACAATAGACGTCCTGTCTACGAGAGGAAGGGTAGGGAAGCAAGCGGCGTTTTATCTACGTAATTATGGGATGCTTGCTCCGGGTTATTTCACTCTTTTTGTGATCAATTCCGTCAAAGTTTCTTCTAGAAGTGGACCGCGCACAGCGTGAAACTTGTTCACGAAGGTGGCCCCTTCCGGGAGATAAGGTCTGATTTGAGATTCCGGGAAAGAAGAGACGACCAGGACAGGGATCTTGGCGTTAGCACAATAGTGGGCGAGGGAACCACCGTCCCCCCCCTGCATGATGTAATCCGTGATCACGGCATCAAAGTCTTCGTTGGTCAGCAATGCAATAGCTTCATGACCTGACGAACAGATCGTGCACTCGCCAAATTTTTTCAATTTTTCTTCTACGATCGAAGCTAAATCAGGATCGTCATCCACAACCAAGAGTTTATACATATTCGGTATCTCTCTGCTCAAGCCTATGGTCTGTCGCATCTTTCGGGACCTATGTAATTTTGTACGAGATGCGCATTATAACTGACTGATCTAAGCAAACTATATCAGATTGCTCGAAACGGGGGAAGCACGACCCACGACTTGTCCGCTGGCATTTATGAGCGAAGGCTTAGGTCTGTCGATTTTCTTTCACCAAACCGAAGGCAGCGCGGCAGTTTGCATTGGCCACCCTAGTTTATTGTCCAAATCCTTCGAATTTCTTGAAAAATACCAGGAACTCAACATACTATGTCCGGTACACAGCGTGGTCGCTGATCTCAGTGGCTCCACATACGAGGTTGATTCGTGGCGGGAAGCTCCAATTTTAAGTTTATGCAATGGGCCGCTTGGCGCTATCTCGTTGCACGCAAAGGCCGCCATGGTCTTTCGTTTATGACGACCTTCTCTATTCTTGGAGTCGTGATAGGTGTGGCCGCTCTTATCATTGTCCTGTCGGTGATGGGAGGTTTTGAACAAGACTTAAAATCGAAGATGCTCAAGGGCCAGCCGCATCTGGAGATCGTTTCTGAGAATGCTCTGGCCGGATTCAGTCTCAAAGAGCATCCCCTCAGCGAATTCAAAAAACTCTATCCCACGGCAGAGGGTATCCAACCCTATACAGAGTCCGATGTGGTCCTGAAACAGGGCAAACATATCTCAGCCGTCGTTCTTTTCGGCATCGATCCAAAGATCGGAGCTTCCCTTTGGGCCTTCGATCAGTCGATGACAGAAGGGACTCTCGATTCGATCGGTCGTGTTCATTCACCGATCCTTAATGAGAAGGGTGAACATCCTGAATGGCCCGGAATCGTTCTGGGCGATAGCCTGGCCTCTCAACTGGGAGCCAGCCTCGGCGATGAAATCGTGGTTCTGAGCCCTCAAGCGGCATCCTCCTCGACGATCATGAGCGGGGGGACCGTCACACGATCTTATGTCGTTTCAGGGATCTTTCGCACCGGTTTGTTCAATTACGACTCCAAGTGGGCGGTCGTCTCGCTCGATGAAGGTCGCAAATTTTTAGCGGATTATGAACCTTCTCTGGATGAAGACGAATATGTGTCGGGGGTCGGTGTCAATTCCAAAGATCCTCTTTCGATCGATTCATTTAAGAGTCGCCTCGCGGGCATCAAGGGCATTCAGGGAAAGAGTTGGAAGGATACCAACTCGGCGCTTCTCTTTGCCTTGAAGCTTGAGAAATATACGATGGGCTCTATTCTTCTTCTCATCGTGCTGGTGGCAGCATTCTCCATCAGTGGAACGATGATGATGACGGTCTATCACAAGAAACAGCAGATCTGTCTTTTCCGATCTCTTGGCATGTCGCAAAAAGATGTGGGACGACTTTATCTCCTGCAAGGTTTCACGATCGGTACGGTGGGAATCATCGGCGGTTTGATCCTGGGCCTCTCCATGTGCTTTCTTTTGCAGCAGCTTCGCTATGCCGATTTACCAGCAAACCTTGTCTCCTTGAGAAGTTTGCCGGTGAAATATTTGCCCGTTGAGTACGTCGTCATCTGCGTAGCGGCTTGGACTTTGAGTTTACTCGGAGCCTTTTATCCGGCAATGATTGCAGCCAAACAAAATCCATCTCAAGGATTGAGGTATTAGTGACAGACCCAATTATTCAGCTTAAGAACGTGCACAAGACGTTTCAAATCGCGAATCAGCAAGTGCATGCCCTGAGGGGGGTTGATCTTTCCTTGAAGAGGGGTCAGCTAGTTGGGGTCACGGGACGCTCCGGTTCTGGTAAAAGTACGCTGTTGCATGTGATCGGCACTCTTGATACTCCAAGCTCTGGCATTGTTTACCTGAACGGAAGAGACGTATCTAATTTGACTGACAAAGATGCGTCGACCTTTAGGAATCGCACCGTCGGTTTTGTGTTCCAGATGAACAATCTTTTGCCGGAATTTTCGGCACTCGAAAACGTCATTATGCCGGGATTGATTGCCGGGCTTGGTCGCGACGCGCTCCACAAACGCGCCGAGGCCCTGCTCAACGCTGTCGATCTTGGACATCGGCTGGAACACCGGCCAGCTGAGCTCTCGGGGGGGGAACAGCAGAGGGTTGCGATTGCGCGCGCTCTGCTTATGGAACCACCCATTCTTCTATGCGACGAGCCAACCGGCAACCTCGATAAAAAGAACGGTGAGCGGGTTGAAGAGATACTGGTGGAACTCAGTCGCCGGACACAAGTGACGATGTTACTCGTGACCCACGATATCGAGTTGGCAAAACGCTTGCCCTACCAGGTCGTGATGGAAGACGGAAATATTGTGGATTACGGGGGATCTTGGTGAGACTCGAATTGTTGCTCCTCTTGTCGCTTACTGGAGGCCCTCTTCTTGCTGGCGAACGCATTGAAGAAGTGGTCGTACGCGGCAATCAAAAGGTTGAAGCCGACGCTATTACCACCGTTCTGAAATCTCAGAAGGGTTCGAACCTCGATGCCGCATCGGTTCGGTTAGACATCAAGCATCTTCACGAACTTGGCTATTTCTCGGACTTGCGTTTTCTGAAAGAACCCGCAGGTGCCGGCATTCGCATCATCGTTGAGGTCGTCGAGAAGCCGGCGATCGGATCGATTCAGTTCCTTGGCCTTTCTGAAATGAAAGAGGACGATTTTAAAGAGAAGCTTGAATCCAAAGTCTTCACAATCGTCAACGAGACCAAGATCAACGCGGACCTCCGCATGATTGAGAAGCAGTACCTTGAAAAAGGTTTCTATCTCGCCAAAGCCACCTACAAGCTCGAACCCACACCCTCGAATCCCAACGAAGTCAGCCTGATCTTCAATATTGAAGAGGGTGGTAAAGTCCTGGTGGGTGATGTCCACATCATGGGCAATCAATTCTTCAGTGATGCGGAGCTGATCGATAAATTCTATTCGAAGCCTTATACTCGGCTCTCGAATATCTCGCCTCCCGGATCCGTTTATAACGACGAGTTCATTAAGCGTGACGTCGAGATGATGAGCTTTCTCTATAAAGACCAGGGTTTTGCTGAAGTCAACGTCGGCAATCCAGTCAAGATTATCGAAGAAGATAGACGTTTCGTGCGTCTGACTCTCGAAGTCGAGGAAGGCATTCAATACAGTGTCGGCGGCATCGAATTCAGTGGCGACCTGCTCTACACCCCCGAAGAGATGAAAGGGTGGATGCTCCTGAAGCCCAATGAGCTCTTCCGCTTCAACAACTTTCGCAAAGACGTTGAGATGCTCGTCGATAAGTACGGTGACAAGGGTTATGCCTTTGCCGACGTGAACCCCAAGCATCGTTACGATCGCGAAAAAAAGCTCGTCTACCTCAACTACGAGATCACCAAAGGCGAAAAAGTCTACTTCGGCGACTTCACCTTTATCGGCAACACCAAGACCCGCGACAACGTTTTGCGCCGTGAATTGGAAGTGGCTGACTCCGAACTCTACAGTGGCACAAGATTGATCAAGTCGAAGTCCAACATGGAACGTCTCGGCTACTTCGAAGAAGTGCAGACCCTCCGTGAGCGTGACGAGAAGAATCCGCAGATTCTAAACTACAAATTTAAAGTCAAAGAGAAACCAACAGGGCAGTTGCAAGCGGCGGTGGGCTTTAGTCCGGGCGCGGAAGGCAACCAGAACAAGTGGTTTGGCCAAGGCAAGTACTCCGAGGAAAACCAGAGCGGTAAAGGCTGGAGAACCACTCTTACCGGACGCTGGAACGGTGGCAAGAACTACGACCTCGAGTTAGGCTGGACCGATCCACGCCTCAACGACTCTGACTGGTCGCTGGGTTTCAGCACCTTTTTTAGGAATCAAGTCCGTCTCGTGACGGACACAGTCGATGTTCAAGAAGAACGCAAAGGCGGTAGTGTGACCGTCGGCCGTCGTATCTTCGAACTCGTTCGTGCCTCGATTACCTATCGCTACTCTACGATCAACGTCAACTCGAAGACCGCCCTTGTCGGCAGCTTCGTGGAAGCCGGTAGCGAGTCGAGCGTTATCCTCGGCCTTTCGCGTAACGCGACCAACAACTATCTCGATCCAAGCGAAGGCTCGGATATGCGTATTGCTCAGGAATTTACGGGTGGTCCGCTCGGCGGCACACGTCAGTACCTTGAAACGACAGCGAACGCAGCCTACTTCCTGCCGATCGATTATACCGACACTTATCGGACCTATTTCCGCTTTGCCGGCGACTTCGGTCTCCTTTGGCAAAACGGTGATGAACGTATTCCGATCCTGACTCGCTATCGTTTGGGTGGTCCCGAAGATATGCGCGGCTTCGAGCAGCGTTCGATCGGTCCGAAGTCCAGTATTTTGCAGAGTCCTACGGGGCAACCGCAGGAAATCAACTGGGGCGGAACCAAGAAAATCCTGTTCCAGACTGAATACTTCATGCCCATCATCAAAGAAGCGAATATCAAGGGTCTCCTGTTCTACGACATGGGACGGTCCTACGCTGAGAACGAGTCAGTCGATCTCTCGAAATTCAAGCGAGACGTCGGTTTCGGCTTCCGCTGGATCACACCGGTTGCGCCTTTCCGCTTTGAGTGGGCCTATCCGATTGAGAATGGTCAAGTCGGCGATCTACGATTCATCTTTTATCTAGGCTACTAAGCCGGTCTTTTTTGGAGGTTTTCTATGAAACTAGCGCAATGTCTCCTCGGTCTCATTTTGCTGTCCGCTTCCGTCGCACACGCCGACGCGAAGTACGCTGTCGTCGATATGCAAACCGTTATCCTAAACGTGGAAGAAGGCAAGTCTGCGCGCGGAGCCTTGGAAAAAGAGATCAAAGATAAGCAGGCAGAACTTGGCAAACGCAAAGCCGAGCTCGACAAGATGAACGAAGAGTGGACAAAACAAGCCCCCTTGCTGAACGAGCAGGCTCGTATGAGCAAACAAAAAGAATTCCAAGAAAAATTCATGGGCCTTCGCAACGATGAGATGGCTTTCCAGGACGAGATCAAGAAGAAAGAAGGTCAGGCGACTCAAAAAATCGCTATCACCGTTACCAAACTGGTGAACGACCTGGCGAAAGCCAAGAACCTTGAAGTCGTATTTGAAACCAGTTCGGCTGGCCTTATCTACCTGAAAGACCCAGTCGATCTCACGAAAGAAGTGATCGCAGCTTTTGAAGCGCAAAGCAAAAAAGGCAAGACTGAGGCTAAAAAGTAAGGAGTCCTCCCGTGACTGACGTCTCGTTATCGCCTTCGGTTGACTACTCAAGGCCGGAGAGCATCAACGTCTTGGAATGGCTTCCGCATCGCTATCCGATGCTGCTCGTCGATCGAGTCAAGGAAGTCATTCCCATGCAGTCCATTCATTGCATTAAAATGGTGTCCGGCATGGATCCTTACCTTCAGGGTCACTTTCCAGGTCTCCCGATCATGCCCGGCGTGTTGAGCATAGAGGCTCTCGCCCAGGCGGCCGGGATCCTCGCGCGCATCAGTCATCCCGATCGCGCCACATCCTGCCTCCTTACCGAGTTGCAGGAAGTTCGTTTTCGCCGGCAAATCGTTCCAGGTGATTGTTTAAATCTCCATGTGACCTACCTGAAAAGTCGGAAAGACTTCTTCTGGTTCGAAGCGAAAGCTATAGTGGATGGAGACATCGCCAGTAGTGCCCTCATCACCGCAAGATTAAGCTAAAGGATGCTTATGATAGACTATAACCATCTCACAACTATCGCAAAAGTCGAAGGTTCTTCGATTCACCCAAGAGCTCTCGTCTATCAAGGCGCGAAAATTTACAAGGGCGTGGTCGTCGGTCCCAACGCTATGGTTGGCCCGAACGTCACGCTTCATGACAACGTTCAAATCGGTCCCGGAGCTCTCATCCTTGGCAAGACGACGATTGGTGAGGGAACGCAGGTTTCCCCTTACGCGACAGTCGGCGCGCCCCCTCAGGATCTGAAGTACAAGGGCGAAGATACCGAAGTCCGCATCGGCAAGAACAACCGCATCTGTGAATACGTAAACATCTCACTGGGAACCGTTGGTGGCGGCGGTGTGACAAGCATCGGCGACAACAATCTGATCATGGCTTACACCCATGTGGCTCACGACTGCAACATCGGCAGCAACTGCGTATTTGCGAACGGTGTTCACCTCGCCGGCCATGTCATCGTTAAAAATAACGTGACCTTCGGCGGGATCTCAGGAGCCCATCAGTTCTGTCGCTTCGGTGAGCGGGCGATGGTTGCCGCTGGATCGATTGTCGTGCAGGACGTGCCTCCCTACTGCCTGGTGCAGGGGGATAGAGCCCGAATTTCCGGTCTCAATGTGGTTGGCCTGAGGCGTTCGGAGCTATCGAAAGAGCGCTTGGCCGACGTCAAGAACATGTTCAAGATTCTCTATAATGAGAATTTGACCCTCGAAGATTCGATCGAGCGTATCAAGTCTGATATTCCTGAGTCCGAGCAACGCGAAAGCTTTGTCAATTTCGTAGTGACTAGTCACCGAGGAATTTGTCGTTGAGAAGACCTACCTTCTTTATTTCGTCCCGTTCTCATTCCGCGGACCTCCTTGCGTCTGAGTTGGTGCTCGCACTTTGCGATCAGTTTCCCAAGACCGAGGGTATTGGCATCGTCGGAAAATGGATGGCCCGAACCCGAGTGTTCTCACTCGGGACTCTCGATGAGATTCAGGCCGCCTGCCTGAGTCTCGGAATCGAGGAAGGTATCAAGTCCCTCAAAGAAACTCTGGCCGCGAATCTCCCACAAATAGCTATTCTCGTTGGCTACTCCACTCTACACCACGAGCTGGCCGGCTTCTTTCAGCAGCATGAAACGCCGGTTGTGCTTTATGAGGTGACGCCTCAGGAAGCGCTGCAAGGTGTTAATCTGAGTGATGCTGCTGCGCGCATCAAGGTGGCCCTCAGCATTCATAAGACGGGGAGTGCCTTCATACGCGCGGCCCAGATCCCTTTTCATTATATCGGAATGCCCTATCGTGATCGCGTCGCAAAAGTCGCCGTCAAATCGTCAGCGTTTGCGTTTTTAAGCGACAAGCCACTCGTCACATTATTCCCCGGCGGGTACGGCGACACGCTTAGCAAGATGATTCCTCTCTTTGGTCAGTTTGCAGCCGGAATCCTGGCCTCAAACGACTGTCAAATCGTGGTTTCTCTCCGGGAGGAACAAGATTTTGATGCCATCGTCGCCAAGATGAAACAATCTCTTCCGAAGAACGCATCCGTGCACTTTGTGCTTGGTATGCATCTTGAGCTCCTTTCTCTGTCGCGCCTGGCGATCACGGGCGCTGGCGCTATCACGATCGAAGCGGCGATTTTCAAAAAGCCATTTTTGCCGGTTTACGATCAGGCCAGTCGCGCCGATGCCGATGGTTTCTACTGCCTTGTCAATCAATCGCTGGGCCGTAAGCTGGTCGACGAATATTCCGATCAGACCCCACAGGTTGATCTTCAAAAGACCATCAGCAAGCTTTTGAAGGATAGTCCCGAGCGCCAAGAGTTCATTGAGAAGCTCAACGCTGCCGAGTCCGAGTTCCTGGGATCTGCCGCAGAAAACTCGGCCGATTATATCGCCAACGAAGTGGGAATCGGCCGCAAAAAGCCCGAGAGGCCGGTGACGCCTACATGAGCCAGAAGTTCAAGTTCCAGACTTTTCGACTCCTCATTCTCAATTCCATACTCGAAAAAAAATGGACTCTGGCAAAGATCGTAGGAGCACTCTTGCTCCTTTCCGTTTCTCAGGGCCTCTTCGTGCTCATGACTGGTCCTCTCTTCAAAAGCATGCTGGGAGCTGTCGAGAAGCCCGAAATCCGGCTGCTTGATCTCGTTCCCGCCCAGGCGTCTCATTACCTATCCTACTTAAGCGACATCGTCCTGCCTCAGGCAACCGTGATCCATTATCTGCCCCTGTCGATTCTCTTTGTAGGAATTCTCCAGGCTTTGGCGGGGTTTTTCTATCAGTACAATCAACAGGCCCTGACTCTCTACGTCGGCAGTCGATACCGGGAAAAACTCTTCGCGGCCATTCTCAAACAGCCTCTTGACCGTCTCCTGCTTCGCTCCGCTGGGGAATGGATGTCGCTCGTGATGAACGATGTCTCCTACCTGCAAAGTCGAATGTCCGATCTCCTCACCGGTCTGGTGAAGGATAGCGTTCAGGTTCTTTCGTCACTGGCCGCTCTCTACTTCATACATTGGCCCACGGGCGTTCTCCTCACGATTCTGTCCTTACCCCTCATGATGATGACAGGACGGACCGGCAAGAAGATTTCGCATTACGCCGCCGGTTGGCAAAAAAATCTGGCAAAGATGGCCTCCGCTGTCCTTGAGATGCGCAAGCGTTTTGAATTTATTCGCGCCCAAGGCGGCGAGAGGGCGGAACTCGAACGCTTCCAGACTCTTAATCAAGGTTATTACAGAAATATCGTGCGTTCGATTCTCATCCGGTCAGCCTTTGCACCTGGCCTGGAGCTGCTGGGCTTTCTCATGTTGGCTTCCGTGATCCTGGCCCTGGGTCATGGGTATATGGGGCAGGATTTGGTGAAAGCCGGAGAACTCCTTCAATTCCTCCTGATACTCGGCACGATCATCCGTCCTCTTCGCAGTATCGGTGAGCAGATCGCAAGTCTCCACGAGACGCGAGGGATCATACAAAGAAGTCTCGAGACTTTTTCGAGCGTTGAAGAATTTCAGACGGCCAATATCCCAGCCGTCCTTAGACCTGTCCCAAGTCTGACGATCGATGAGCTTGCTGTTAGTTATGGAGAGGGCTTTCGTCTCGGCGCCATAGCCATCCATGTGGAAGCCGGACAAAGTGTAGCCATCATAGGACCCAGTGGGGGTGGTAAATCCACTTTCTTAAAATGCCTGGGTGGTCTGTACGCGCCATCGATATGGGCGGGTGCACCGAGCTGGGCCATCATTCGCGATAACTCATGCCTGGTTAGTCAGAAGCCCTTTCTCTTCTCGGGCTCGATCCGGGACAACCTCAATTACGGTGTCGAGGCTCAGGCGGATTCAAAACTGCAGGAAGCCCTGAGTTTTGTGTCTTTGAGTCAGGAACTGGAAATGAAGGGTCAGAGTCTCGATACCGAACTCGACTTCCTCCAAAGCCCACTTTCCGGTGGGCAAATGCAGAGAATGACTATAGCGCGAGGCTTTTTACGTCCCCACAGTCTCCTTCTCATGGACGAAATCACCTCGTCCATTGATCCCGCCGCCGAAGAGATGATCACGAAAAGAGTGGTTGAGAGGGCCCGTCTGGAGAAGAGAATTCTTCTTTATGTGACCCATCGCCTCAGTCAGCTCGAAATATTTGATCAGGTCTGGTTCTGCGAATCCGGAAAAGTCACAGTGTTCAAAGAAGCCAAAGAATGGCAAAAAAGCATTCGTGTTCAGAGGTTTCTGGATTCAGAAAGTCACGCTTAGTCCCCCCTTGATTCCCGCCAAATCTTTGACAGGCTCGATGTTCAGCCCCGCTATTCTTGCCAGGTTCTCCAAGAGCATTTACAATAATCAGAGAGTGGCAAAAGCTAAATGGATCAACCGAAGATGCTGTCCGCCGCTTACCGGGATTTCAAGGAGACAGAGATGAGCGAGAATAATCAAGATCCTAATTCGAACGCAGCGTTTAGTCAGACATCTGGCGCCCAATCCAATCCCTTTACCAGCGAGCTTAAGGGAGAGTTTACGAGCGATTTTGGTACAAACACCAATGCCGTTTCGCAGATTTTTAAGGGCGGTGGATTTTCGTCGGAAAGCAAAACCAAAGTCATCGGGCTTGGCGTGTTAGCATTGGCAATTCTCGGTGGTGCATACATGTACCTCGCAGAACCAAGCGCAGATACAGGCGAAGCGGAAGTTGCAGATGATGCAGCAGCCGGTGCCGAAGATGCCGCGGAAGGCGAAGACGCAGCGAAACCTGCGACCGACGCGAAAGCCGCTACAGCCGCAACGACTGAAGCCGCTAAACCAGCCGATGCAGCAGCCTCCGCTACCGACGCAGCAGCGGCAGCCGTGTCTTCGACCGGAGCTATCAAAATGATTTCTCCGAGTGCAGGCGGTTCCCAATCCTACGACGAGACCCAAGGTGTTTCCGAGTTTGCTTGGGAAGGTCCAGCCGACGAAATCGTATTCTCGCGCAACAAGTCCATGACTCCTGTTATAAAATCAGTAAAGCTGAACGGCGCAAGCAAATTCAGCTTCGAAAATCCATATCCCGGCACCTGGTACTGGCAGGTTAAAAACGCCAGCGGTGTCTCCGATGTTTCAAGCTTCGCTATCGCAGCTCCTGAGCATCGCTCCTTCCCGGTCCAATCCCCAACTCCTGGTGGATCCGTCTCGGGTAATGGCGGCGTCGTTTCCTGGCAAGCCGCTGAAAAAGTCGCTCGTTACTCAGTCGAACTCACGCCGACAGGCTCATCCTTTGCGAATCCAAGTTTCCGTTTCGGCACTTCAGGAACCTCCGTTTCGCTCCAGGGAGTGATAGCTGGCTCCTACGATGTCCGGGTCGGCGCCTTTTCGGAAGTCGCTGGACGTTGGGAATGGCAAGTCATTCAGAACGTAACTGTACAATAAGCCTGGTTTACCTAAGAGAAATTCCGTAAACGCTTCCCATAACAACGGGAGGCGTTTTTTTCGTTTGAGGGAAAACATGAAAAAAGCACTTCGGGCTCAACTGTCCGCCAAACGACTTGCCTTGACTCCGGGCGATTGGCAACAACGCAGTCTCATGATTTGTGAAAGGATCGTGGCTTCGCCTCAGTGGAAACAATGGCAGAAGATTGCCCTCTACCAAAGCTTTCGCAATGAAGTCGATCTCAGTCCCCTGCTAAGACTGAGTCCGGCAAAGGACTATTATTTCCCCAAGATCGATGCGGGAGCCAAGACCATGAGCTTTCACAAGCTGCTGGACGGCAAATTCGAGAAAAATAGCTGGGGTCTGGAAGAGCCGGATGGGGGAGGGGAGACTTTGGTCCCTGATGCGCTCACTCTCATCATCGTTCCCGCTCTCGCTTTCGATCGACAAGGGCATCGCCTTGGCTATGGCAAAGGTTTTTACGACCGCTTTCTTGCGGATCGTCCAATCCCGACGCTGGGCGTATGCTTCAGCGAATTTCTACTCGAGAAGCTGCCTGTCGAAAGTCACGACGTTCCAGTTCAAAAAATAATCAGCGAACGGGAAAGCCTGTCGCTCTAGGCCTCGGCTCTTTGGCAAAGCTCCATGTTCTAACGCCAAGTTTTTTGGTAAAATGAGGCCTTGGCATAAGTTTTGGGGGCTTTTTTGCAGTTTTCTACCCCTATCTCCTCTTTGCTGAAAAGGCTCTGCCGAAGATCTGGAACGGTGAAATCATAGAGGCCGATCAAGGCCTCGTCTGTCTTTACAGCATGATGATCGACAGTACGTTAAAGCATCGAAACGGCGAATTCAGCTTTATTCTCAAAGGACGTAAAAACAAGATTAGTGTTATACCGACCTTTTGGAAAAGGATGATAATGCCCAAGGGACAGCAACCTATGCATTTGTATATTCAGGAATTGCGCAGGGCATAAAATCGCTTAAAATCAGACAGAGTAGTTTGAACGATCCAAGTTTTCGGGAATGTATGTATTACAAACTTAGGGCCCTGACCTTTTCGCTTCGGCAGAGTCTGGCCGGGGAACTAAGTTTTCAATTCAATACTGTACAATGAAAAGAGTTGTGAAATGATTTTCGGCTTTTCCGTTAAAAAACGACGTCTTTCTAATCTCCTTCTTGAGCCCCTCCTCCAAACCAAAATCGGTATGTACTGCATAGGCTTGTCTATTATTTTTGCAGTGGTGATCGTTCTCATTCTTTATCAGAATCTTGGGACGCTCTATGACGTGTTCTTTGAACTGACCGATGGCAAAGTGAAACTGCATGCCGTGGTCCTCGCCTATTTGCAAAATATTCAGGCCTGGCTCTTCCTGACTGTCGTCGCGTACATCGTTTTCACTATTGGCATTTCGGTCGTATATACTCACCGTTTGGTCGGTCCGACGATCGCCTTCCGCCGACACCTTGATGCGATCAAAGGCGGGGATTTCGATCATCGCACCGTTTTGCGTAAGGGCGATGCTTTCCAGCAGGTGGCCGATCGACTCAACGAAGTCTCCGAACTGTTGGAAAGCAAGAAGACATCTTAGTCCAAAACTAGGGGACTGATCAGGTTGCGGCCGACACCATATTGGTCGCCGACTTGCTCGATAGTCCCATTCTTATAGCGAACTTCAAAGATGTTTTCGCTGTAGCCGATACTTGCGACTTGCCTGTAGCCGCTCGTGTCGAGCACCTTGACCTTGATCCCAGAGTTTTTGGAAGGGAAAGGGTAGGCGAAATCCCCGTCGATCGAAAACGCTTTAGGAATGAAAACAACGTGAAAAAAACCTCAAATATTTCTCTACATCGTGAGGCAAGGTCTATATATATCTAGGATTTGCTAGACTGGATTAAGACGGACTTCTGCAGTTCTCAAAGAGCCGCAGGATTTTTTCAAAACCTTCTTCATGCGCCGCTTTCAGAAGGATTCTCTGGCCGTTGGGGAGATCAAAAGCCAATTCACTGTTGTGCAAAAGGAGTCGATGACTGTCGAAATGCTCACGAAAGAGTCGATTGTGAACACCGTGACCATAACAGCTATCACCGATAAGGGGATGGTGAGTATGCTTCATATGGCGACGGAGTTGATGCCTTCGCCCTGTCTCCGGAAGAAGACGAATCCAGGCATAGCGGCTTTCAGGGTAGCGATCGCTGGCAATGGGCAGAATGGTTTGCCCCAAAATCTCAATCGTTGTTCGGGCGTCCTGGCTCTGAGCATTGTCGAGACGCACAAGAGGGTAGTCGATCAACTGGGCCTTCGGCCATCCCCTCACCACCCCTTCGTAGATCTTCCCTACCGTTTTGTCCTGAAATTGCTTACCCAGAAGACTCGCTGTTGTCGACGATTTCGCAAAGAGCAAGACACCACTGGTCGCTCGATCCAGACGGTGGACCGCAAAGACCCTCTGACCGAGATAATCCCGCACGATCTGAAGCATCGCCTCTTCACTGCGTGAACTGACTTTGCTTCTATGAACAAGGATCCCTGGAGGCTTATTTATGGCCAGGATGTCTTCGTCCTCGTAAAGGATGACTAAGGGCCCCCTCAAGTTTTTCCCCTTTGTATCAGACTTGGAAAGCCTTTCGCATCGTAGCGGGCAAAAATCAGGCTTTGTCGCATCGCGCCGTCCGCCCCATCTTTGCCAGTCCAGACGGCCTCCGGGGCAAAGCCCAAATCCTTCGCCAGTCGAATGCTCGGTTCGTTACGGCTATCGCAGCGGATTTCGATTTTCTTGGCTCTGTAGCGCTCAAAAAGGACCTCACAGAGGACGATCACCGCCTCACGGGCTAGGCCTTCGCCACAAAACTCCGGCTTGAGCCAATAGCCTATTTCGTACTTGCCAGTGTTCTCATCGATGCCATGAATCGAGAGACCGCCTCGATGCGCACCGCTTCTCAAGTCGCTCATCCATAAGACCAACTGGTCGTCCCGTAGATCGAAAGCCACATCGCTTCGGGTGTAAATATCGGGTTGAATTGCGACATGGCTCCTCATCATTTCGTCGACGAAAAGTTTTATGTCCTCAGCCGGTGTGAGGAGCAGTCGTGGAGTTTTGATTTGAATCATGAAAGCTTTGATAATGGCTTCTCTTTTTTAAATAAAAAAAAGGAGAGATAAAATCTCTCCCCATACTTGCCAGCAAGGTCTGCTTGTACCCGTGCCTGTCTCGAAAACTCGAATTAGGCGACTTTGGTCACCGTGCTCGCTTCTTCTGCGGCAATCGTTCGCGCCTTGATATGGGCTGGAGGCAGTCGGAGATCCCAAACTATGCCGGCCCATGACAGAAGTTTCAAGGTATAAAAAGACAGGTCAATTTCCCACCAAAACCAGCCTTGATTGGCTGTCGCCTGATAGTAATGATGGTTGTTATGCCATCCCTCACCGCAGGTGATGAGTGCCAGCAGCAAGCTGTTCTTACTTTCATCACCCGAACGATAGCGCACGCGGCCGAAGACATGGGTCAAAGAGTTGATGAAAAAAGTACCGTGATACAAAACAATAGTTGAAAAGAAGAATCCCCAGAAAAGTCCTGCCCAGCCCCAAATCAGCCAAAGTGTTACTGCGTATAGTGTTGGCGGCACAACGAAGTATTTATTTAACCAGCGTAGTTCCGGGAATTTAGCGAAGTCCTGGATGTATTTCCAGTTTGTTTCTTCAGTTGAACTGTTCATAATCCAACCGACTTGAGAATACCAAAACCCTTTAGTCACCGGCGAATGAATGTCTTTGTCGGTATCGGAATGCTTGTGATGGTGGCGATGGTGAGCGGCCCACCAAAGGACGCCTTTTTGAGCAGAAGTTTCTGCCAAAAACGCGAGGATGAATTGAAACATCCTTGATGTTTTGTAACTTCGATGCGCGAAATATCTATGGTATCCAGCAGTGATTCCGATCATGCGGACGTAATAACTCGCAAGACAGAGCCAAAACATAGTCATATTGAAATCGAAGAAAAAGGCGCCGAGCCCGAAGATATGCATAACGATAAAGGGGAGGGATCCGCCTAAATCGATCTTTGACTGATTGATTGGGGTCGCCATCCCGTGAGTTTGTGCTTTCATGAGGAACCTCCCGTCGAAGAAATCATCTGCTTTCTTATCGGTGAGTATAAGCAGGAACTCCTGCATTTCCCAGTGCTTGGGTCTTGGTTTTACTGTTGTTTTACAAATATGACAATGTTGTGACATTGTCGTTTTTGAAGGAAACAAGGGTGAAAAGCGTGAAATTGGGTTCAACTGTTTGCAATTGTGAGTCTTAGTTTACAATTTTCAGATAGACATATCTGGGCGACCAGGTAAAGGTGAGCGGTCTAAAACTCCCGGGAGAATAGGAATATCCATGCGTAAGACTTTGTGTGTTTCAGTTACGTTGTTTCTTGCAGCTTGTGGTCAAGTCAAAGCTCCTCAATCAAGCGAAACCAAAGCGATAGTCAGCCTTGCTCAAGCCGATGAAGCCTTCGAAATCGTACAAGCTATCGATTACATTCCATTCAATTACATTGTTGACGGCTGCTACGCCCGTTCGCTTTACATGTCTATGGAGCTTGCTGTAAAAGGCATTCCCAGTAGTTCGCACTACATCTATGGCTACCTACAGCCAACCGATGAAGTCTCGTGGAGCTACCACGTCGCTCCCCTTCTTAAAATCAAAGGCCAAGAAGCCTGGATCCTTGATCCAGCTTTTGAAACTGAACCTCTTCGCCTTTCAGCCTGGATTGCAAAAAACAATTCGCAAGGTCGATACACAACGGAAGTTAAAGCTGGTTCGGCTTACTTCGATCAAAGCGGTCGTACGGCTGAATTCGATGCGATCCATTTGATCCAAAATTTCGATGAAATGCCCACTTTCCTGACCAGCGATATCACAAGCGCGTGTACGACCATGTACAACTACATTCCAGCACAAAACCAGACAGCTGCAACTTCTCGCGCTCAACGCGCCAAGCTGCTTACACAAACACAGGTTCTTACCGACGCTCTTAATGAGCTTGGCAAACTCGAAAACGACGGCGGCAGTTACGATGCCAACAGCGCTTGTAGCCGAGCCCTTAGCTTATAAAACATAGTTCAGTTGTATCAATATGTTAAAACCCCCGTTCCCAGGAGCCGGGGGTTTTTCTTTTGGGTTAATCTTCGGTTAACCCCATAAAAATAAGTCAAAACAGGCGGGCCAGGACTTTTTTCGCGAACCCGTTGCGTGCAGCGCATCTCTGTGTGATATTGAGAACCGTAGTCAACACGTGCAGTGAAGAGAATTTTGCATGATTAATAGAACTCTGGTTTTACTGCTTAGTTTCATGTCCTTTTCATTATTTGCAGAAGAACAGCAGCACTCGGCGCGCCTTGTCGTTCACCTATTGGATTATCTTGCCAAGGACTATCCTGGTGCCGTCGATGAATCGGGGAAGATTATTTCCGAGTCTGAATACGCGGAACAGGTTGAATTCGCCAATACGGCTTTTAAAGCCAGTAGCGAAATTCCTGAACTGGCGGCGCGCGAAGACATTAAAAACAATATCAAATCCCTTCACGATTCTATCAGTGCCAAGGCTGGCCCCAGCAAGGTCACTGCGCTTGCGCGTTCGATACAGGTCGACCTCCTCGCCGTCACACATCTCGAAGTATCCCCTCTGCGTTGGCCCAATCGCGAGAAAGCCGCCAAGCTTTTTGCCGATAATTGTTCGATCTGTCACGGAGCCTCGGGTGCCGGCGACGGGCCGGGTGGCATCGCTCTTGAGCCCAAACCGGCAAACTTTCTCGACCATGAAAAGATGAATGAAGCGGCTCCTCTTGGAGAGTTCAATACGATTCGTCTAGGTGTTCCAGGCACTGGCATGGCTGCTTTTCAGAACTTTTCCGATGAAGAGACATGGGGCCTCGCATTCTACGTCATCTCCCTTCGTCATGAAAAACCGACTGAAAACATTCAACTCAACTTCGACGATAATCTCTTGAAACAAGCCGCCACGCTCAGCGATACAAACTTGGCCAAGGTCCTCGGCGTGGACGTGAATGAGAAGAACGGTAAACTCGCCACCGTGCGTTACCATCAGGAAAACTCCGAAAAAGTAAACACACTCGATCTCTCGCGCACCTATCTCCATGATGCAGAAGAAGCCTATAAAAATGGCGATCAAAAGAGCGCTAAGAGCAGTGCGCTCCGTTCTTACCTTGAAGGGATCGAGCCAGTCGAACCACGATTGAAAGCTCAGGATCCGGCTCTGGTAAGCCAGCTCGAAACTGTGATGTTTGCGGTGCGTGGCGCGATTGAAAAAAATGCCAGTCCTGACGAACTGCATACAGCCGTTGAGGCGGCTTTGGCCAAGATCGATCAAGCCGACGATAGCCTCAAAAGCAAAGGCATCGACAGCCGCGTGGCTTTTGCCGCTGCATCCGGCATCCTTCTTCGCGAAGGCTTTGAAGCGGCCCTTATCATTCTTTCCCTCCTCAGCGTCGTCAACGCCCTCGGTGCCCGTCGAGCCGCCCTTTGGGTTCATGCCGGCTGGGTCGCGGCCCTCGCTTTGGGTGTCGTGTGCTGGTTCGTTCTCGGCGTTCTCTTCGATATCAGTGGAGCCCAGCGCGAACTTCTGGAAGGCGGCACCTCCCTCGTCGCGGTCCTGGTGCTCATCGGTGTTGGCTTTTGGCTGCACCGGCACAGCGAGATCGGTCGCTGGACACGCTTTATCAAGACTAAAGTGAAGACCGCTGTGGATGGCAAAAACCTTATTGGATTGGCGACAATCTCCTTCCTTGCGGTCTTTCGCGAAGCGATCGAATCCGTCCTGTTTCTTCGCGTCATCTGGTTCGATGCCGACAACACAGCGAAGACGGCAATGATGACAGGAACAGGGCTTACTCTGACTTTTATCATCGTGAGCTGCTGGGCGGCTGTGAAATACAGTGCTAAATTACCGATCAGCCAACTCTTCAGGATCTCGGCCTACATCATGGCAGTCCTAGCCTTCATCCTCACAGGCAAAGGCATTCACGCCCTGCAGGAGAGTGGACTGATCAGTATCAATCACATCCTGCCTCATCTTCGTTGGGAGTTGATCGGGATCTATCCAAGCACCGAGACACTTCTGGCTCAGGTCGTGATCATGTCCCTGATCGCCTTCCTTTGGATTCAAGGGCGCAAGCCAAGCGAAGCTTAATCTTCCGCCAATGAAAAAGGGCGTCCTGGTTCGGTCCGGGACGCCCTTTTTATCTTAAATGATCAGACTCGCTCCTGCGCATGTTTCAAAAGAAGTTCGGCACTGCGGGAGTCTTGGAAATGATCAGCTATCTTCTGTCGCGAAGCTCTGCCGAGCCGCCTCGCCAGGGCGGGTTCGCAGAGAAGTTTTGATAAAGCCTTCGTCAGCTCTTCGATGTTTTGAGGCGGCACAAGGAGTCCATCCTTGCCGTCATCCACAAGTTCTTTCACACCACCACCCGACGTCACTACCACAGGCATCTCTAGGGCCATGGCTTCCATGATCGCAACGCCAAGGGGTTCCCCGAGACTGGCGAGGGCAAAGGCGTGGCTCCTCGTCAATCCATCCCGAATCACATGCTCAGAGACGGCTCCCAGTAATTCCACTTCCTGTCCGACTTTTAACTTGTCGATCAAATTCTGCAAATCCTGGTGATAGCCGCTCCCGCCAAGCTCGTCCTCGCCGGCGATCTTGAGATGAACATTGAGGCCACGATGCTTGAGCCTGGCCACGGCTTCGATGAGATCCGCGTGACCTTTGCAAGGATTGAGGCGACCCACGCAGTAAAGCAAAGCTGGACCCTGGCCCTCGTATGCCTGATAGGGGGCCGTCCGGCGAAAGACATCGAGATTGACTCCCATAGGCGCAATAAAGAGGTTTTTCGTGGCCTCTGGCCCTAGCTCCGCTCTGAGTTCGGCAAAGAGTTTATGGGTGATGACAATGCCAAAGCTTGCATGACTCCACTTCTCATTTTGATTGGGGCCATAGTCGCTCAAGGGACCGTGGAGTGTCACGCTGTAGGGCAAACCCGAGAGGATTTTGGCAAAGAGCGCAATGTACGCAGCGTTCGCGCAGGAGTGCACATGAAGGTGATCCCAGCCTTTGGCTTTGGCGATAACGCTGAGGCGCGCTCCAAAAAGAGCGAGAAAGATGAGTTCGATGCGGCTTTTGAACGATAAATTCGAGCGATCTATGGAGCGAAAACATTTCATCCAGACGACCGGACTAAAACGAAAGGCTGAAGTAAAGAGCTGGAAAACCAGGCCGAGATGCACCTGTTCCAGCAGATAGATCGTGCGGGCTTTTGCCTGCTCTGACCAACTGTGCGAGGTGATTTTCTGGGGTGGCTTGCGCGTGGAAACAATGTGAACCTTGGCTCCCAGAGCTTCCAGTCTTTCGATTTCGCGCCAGAAGAAAATATGAGTTTGGCCGGGGAATTCCGGAACAAAATACCCCAATTGAATGGTCACAACCCTTCCCCCCGTCGGCTAAAAAGTTTTTGCAGTGATTTAGAACCGCCTCGCCATCCTGCGCGAGGCCTTTGCTTCTAACTATTCTATCCGATTTAAGACTCTACTTGCTTCGGTACCTTCGTTTTGCCAAAGCCAGAGCTTCCTCTTTCGTATTCCAGAAGCCTCGGCGATAAGCCGTCTTCAGATCCTGAAGGAGCGTGCCCAGCTCCGGACCGGGTTTTATCTTGAGATGTGTTATGAAGTATTGTCCATTTAATGTGCAGACTCGTCGGCTCGCATGCGCTAGCAAAGTTTTGTTCAAGATACTGAGACGCGGATCGGGCTTTAGGATCGTCCACGACGGCAAAAGGAAATCATCCCAAACTCCATCCCAAAGCTGCGACTCGACGCGGTCAAGCCAGTCGAATGCCGATGCGGGATCGTCGGGCTGCGACGGTAAAAGATTATCGAGCAAAATCGTAATGGCGTCCGATTGCTGCCGAGAGAGTTTAAGCATTGCAATTGTCGTCCATTGATCCTCTTTCTTGTTAAAGTTCATAATGAGGGAGGCGAGCCGAACGATGGCTCCCCTCGCCTTATTGTTTAAAAAAAGAGCATCCCAGTTAGCTTTTGGGAGTTCAGCGTATGTGCTGATGCCAAGAACCTGGCTCAGAACTCCGGTTTTTGCCATGGCGGCCAGGACTTTCTGCGAATCAGGACACTCCAGGATGAGGAGGAGCTCGCTCGTTTTTCGCTCCTGACTTATCTGCTCCAGCCCCCTAACCTCTTCCGCAATGACAAGCAGGGCATCGCCTTGGGGCTCAAATCCAAATCGCGCCCAAAAGCGAAACAGCCTGAGGATACGCAGGTAGTCTTCACGGATTCGGGTCCGAGCGTCGCCCACAAAGCGCAAAACGCCATGTTTTAAATCATCCAGACCGGAATGAAAGTCATAGACTTTGCCCCCAAGGTCTTCATAGAGCGCGTTAATCGTAAAATCGCGTCTGAGACTGTCGTCCTGGAAGGAGTTTCCAAAGGAAACCACGGCCCGCCTGCCATCCGTTGCCACATCAAGGCGTAAACTGGTCAACTCAATGCCTTGCCCGCCAATCACGACGGTGATGGTGCCATGATCGATTCCGGTCGGAACAGTTTTGATGCCTTTCTGTTTAAAAATTGAGCAAATTATGTCTGGTTCTGCGGAAGTTGCGATGTCGTAGTCCTTCGGTCTGCGTTTCAGCAGCCTGTCCCGCACGCAACCGCCAGCCATACGGGCTTGCTGGCCTGCGTCTTCCAATATGGTCATCACTTTGAGAGCGACCTGGTAATTTTGGTCCGTATTCTGATCGTAAGGGTCATTCTGTTCACTTTTTGAGCTATTCATTCCGTTTGTGCCCCCCTTTCCTTAATTCTGGGTCAGACGACGGCAGTCCGAAAGACAATATTTGGATTTATGCATAGTTTTTGAAGCAAACAGCATTGCACAAGCACCACTCTTGTTGTTGCTTGCTTAACTTCATCAAACACCACCGATTTTGGGCGTGTTGTTGAGTATGTAATGTGCAAATTTGATTGAAAAATAGGCTTTTTTTAAGATTGTTGATGTGGACCCCTTATTTTGATCATTAAACACCTGTATATTGTCCATTCTGAAAATCCTGAATAAGCCAATGAAAACAGTATTTTGCTGTTTTAAAGAGGGTTAAAAGATCACGCAAGGCCGACTGGGCCTGGTTTTGATAGGGGTGCTTATTTAATGGACAGAAAAGCGTGGGGAAAGCTGCATAAAGGGGAGAAAGCAGGATGGGAGCGAAAGGCTGTGAACTACCTAGGACTAAAGCCCTAGGCTTCTGATACTTGCTAGAAGCCGAAGCTTCTCGCTTTCTCTTCTTTCTTGACGTTTCCTAGTCCTTGCCAACCTTGCTTTCGCCCGGTTGGTCTTACCTGGACTCCACGCCCGAAACTTCGGCTTTAACACCGAAGCGACTCCCTATTCAAAAGGAGTTGATTGCGAAACCTGAGAGCTCTTGTGCCAAGGCGGACAGTCTCGGGAATGCGACGGTTGTTTGCAAAGGACCGAAAAAAGTACTCGAGGCGATGAAGAGAAATTGTATTAAAAGAGGCCGAAAAATAAGATTTTCCGCAGTGTAAAAAGTCACGAGAACCCAAAAAGTTCGCGTGGCTTTTTTGTTTCATGTAAATCCCGAGCACTGTGGCGCCTGGCGTTGGGCTAGCTAACTTCGAATCAGAACATTTTTGTGTCACTTGCATCGACGAAAGCTTTGGTCAGAAATCCTGGGGCTTTTTTCATGAATTACTCCTCTATCCAGTCAACTGGTAAATCTTTAGACAGAGAAACCAATGAGAATAACTATCAAAATAAATCTATGCAAAAATGAACTGGTTGATATCTGGAGGAAAAAAGTTCAAGTGCTTCCTGGTTCGAATCAATGAAGGGCATGGCATAGGTTTCGCAAAGAGTATATTGCCCTCGCTGAACCTAGAGAGACAATCCTGTACCTACGGAGCTACCTTTGAAAACTATCCTTAAGTCGTTCATCCTGTCCTCCCTCATTTTCACTTCTGCAACAGGTTTCAGTTCTGAAGCAAGTCGTGCAAAGCTGGTTTTGAAACACCCTGGCCTTGACGATGCGGAGCGAGAAGAGAACCCTAAAATTCTCTGTCCCTTCCACCGCATGCTGGAACGTGCAGGCATTTATGATATGTCTACAGACGGTCCTGGTCCCCTGTTAATCCGCGTTTTGAAAATCACAACGGCTGCTAAAGAATTTGGTTGTGATGTTATTCAGTGTGGAACCGTTGCGACAGCCGTTTCAGGTGGTCAGACAAAAAGCGGTACATCTCGGTTCGGAAGCGTCAACATTGAAGCCCTCCATACGGCTCTTGGCATCGCTCATGAATGCGGCCTTACCTTCGTTCAAGGCGGCACTGAAGTAAACGATGCTCACCGCGCAAGAACTCTTGCTGCCTTGGCTTCGCTGCAGGACGCTGAAGGTCGCCTCCAACTGGAAGACCTCAATTCCGTGAAAGAAAGCATTTGCGCCGAGCAGGGTGTAAAAAACGATTTCGCGGGCAAGACTGAGATGAAGCTTATCTACAGCTTCTTGGGCGGTCGTAAACGCGGCTTTATCGACTACACAGATGTGGAACGTTTTCTCCACGGTCAGCTTCCTTTGACTGTCGAGGCGCCTAACGGAATCTAATTCACTTTAAACTTGGAAAGCTCCTCGATCTTCGGATCGAGGAGCTTTTTTATTTTATTGGACTTAGAGAAAACGCTGCTGAAAACGAGTGCTGATGGGGCTTTAGTATTCAGTATCTTCGCATTGCTGGCTCAGCACGAACGCGGTCGCCTTCAAGAGAGAACAGTGGCTGGCCTGTATGCGGCACGCGCTCGAGGCCGTATGGGTGGTCGACCAGTGAAACATACTGACGAAAAAAAGCAACTCGCGAAGACATTGCTCCGTGACTCAACCCATACGATCAAGGATGTCAGCAGGCCTTCGGCGTTTCACCTTCGACGCTTTACCATTTTCGTGCTGAGATACAGCGTCAGGCTAAATCAACACATGCAGAAGCAGCTCCTGAAGCTCCATCAAACGACTGAACCCCCTCCAGAAAACTGGCGACCTTAGAGTTAGATGGCACTTGGTGACAGCTTCGCTCATTTTAGGCCAAAATGGCCGGATCTATTCAAAAAATAGGAAAATTGTGGATTATGCCTATTTAACGCACATAAAACCCAGGAAAATCGCCTTATCTCTGACAAAAAAACGGTCAAAAGTCGCCTTGTCTTAATCATTTCAATATATTATTAGATTCATAGTCCAATGAATTGTCGTGCAAAGAGTGAAAATGTCCGCAAGATGTCTTTTTTTACTGAGAAAGGGTTGGGGTAGGGTAATATTTCTTAAAATAAACGGCCCAGGCCTCGAATAGCGAGCTAAAGCTAAATGAATCTATTTCCATTCGCGCTTCTGATGCTCTGTCTGCCCTTTGGAACGAGCCTCCAGAGTCTGGCCACAGCGATCGTCAGCTTTTTCCTCTTCATTTCGAAGCGCAGGCAATTGAAGGATATTTTCATGAGTTTTTCCAAAGTGGAAAGATTCAGCCTCCTTTTTCTCCTCCTCGTAACGCTCCTGCCCATGGCGGCGACCCTGATCAATCCCAAGAATCCAGTAGGGGATGTGATCTCCTATTTCCTCGGCTTCTCACCGCTGTTGTATGTACCTTGCCTCTTCATCGCAACCAAACCCATTCCGAGAGAGGGTCTCGAAAAGCTTGGGAGGATTTGGGCGGGAATCATGATCGCCTGGGCCCTTGTTCTCGTGACCCAAAGTATCTGGGGTTGGAAGATCCAAGGTATTGAAGTGGTTCGCGGCCTGTCTTACACAAGGTCGCAAGGTTTCTACTCGCATCCTCTTACGCTTGCCTATGTCGCGCTGATGCTCTGGCCTTTTCATCTCATCCTGCTCTGCAAAGATTTTAAAAACCCTTGGCGCTACGCATCTGTTGTGAGCAACCTTGCTCTTCTTTATTTCTCCGCTTCGCGAACGGCCCAGGCTGTCGCCATACTGGTCGCGGTTGGATTTATACTTTTCAACTTTAGGGGCCGAACGCGCCTCATCATTACGGGCGTCATGGCCGCTGGACTGATCGGAGTCTTCAGCAGCAACAACATAATCTCCCGCCGCTTCCTCGGCATGTCGAGCAAGATGATCTCTGAGGAGAAGGAAAGTCCCTACCCGGATGATCGCGTAGCTTTTTGGATCGTTCACTGGAATATGGTAAAAGAACGGCCCATCCTAGGCCATGGCATAAGCCTCGATCGCGCTTATCGAATCCCTTACTACGAAGCCATCGGTTTGCCTGGTTTCAAAAAAGCCTATGAGGCTCATAACCAAATCCTCCAGATCGCTGCCGAGGGGGGAATCGCGGCGGCCCTGGCCTTTATTTTTTGGCTCGGGACGCTTCATTTCAATTGGAAAAACGCATCGCCGACCATCAAACAGATTCGGGACCTCACGATTATCAGTCTCCTCCTGGGTGGCCTGACGCAAAACGCCTATCTCGACGGGGAGGTGCGTTTCGCCCTGATGACCCTGATGGCCCTGGTCTACGCCATGGGCACGGTGACTCTCAAACGAAAGTCTGAGACATGAATAAAAAAATTCGTGTGCTCAATATATCCAAGCCCTATGTGGCTGCTGCCTATCGCCAGAAATTTCGTTTTCTCGCCGAAGATCCACGTTTTGAAATCGGCCTTATCACGCCGAAGAACTGGGCCGGGCAGGACTTTGAAGATCTACCCGGCGAAAGCTACTGGCTGCGGACCCTCGGGATCGCTTTCAATGGCAAAAACCATTTTCATTTTTACCAAGGCCTGCGCGAAGCGATTCGGGAATTTGCACCCGATATCGTGAACATCGAGGAGGAACACTATTCCTTTGTCACCTTTCAGGTCATGCGTGAAGCCCGAAAAATCGGCGCCCGATGTATTTTTCATACCTGGCAAAACATCGACAAGAACTATCCGCCGCCTTTTGCGTGGATGGAAGCCTACGTCCTTAAAAACTGCGCTTACGCTGTGACTGGCAATCAGGAAGCGCTCGATATTCTTCGTCGCAAAGGCTTTGCCGGACCGGCCGCAGTCATCCCACAAATGGGGGCCGATGCCGAAGCCATAACCAAGGCCCAGCAGGGTCGCGAGCGTCATCGCCAGGAGATTCGCGACAGGCTTAAAATCCCGATGGATGCCCTTCTCCTCATGTTTGCGGGTCGTTTTGTGGAAGAAAAGGGGATTCAGGACGGGCTCGATGCCGTGGCCATGCTCAAGGCCGAGGGCCGGAACGTGCATTTCATGATGCTCGGCGGTGGTCCTTTCGAAGCCGAATTGAGGGCGAAAGCCAAGGCTCTCGCCATTGAGGACCTGATCCATTGGATCGGTTCCGTTCCATCGCTGCACATCTACCCATACTTCGCGGTCGCGGACGTTTTACTCCTCTCCTCGCACACGCGCTCCAACTGGAAGGAACAGTTCGGCCGTGTTTTGGTCGAAGCCATGCTGAGCGGCTGCGTTCCGATCGGCTCAAACTCTGGTGAAATTCCTCATGTCATAGGCCCGGCAGGTCTTGTGCATCAAGAGGCAGACCCCAGGGATCTCGCCCGCTGCATCCTGAGCCTCGACCAGGATCGGGCTCTGCTCTTCCGTCTCGGACTGATTGGTAAAGACCGCGTGAGCGAGAATTACACAAACCGGGTTATCGCCGAAAAATATGCCGCCATCTTTCTTGAGGTCGCAAAAAAACCATGACCGACGCTCTCGTTTCCATAGTTACCGGAGTTTATAATTCCACGCGTTATCTGCCCCATTACTTTCGAATGCTGGAAGCCCAGACCTATCGCAACTGGGAAGCGATCCTGGTCGACGATGGTTCCAAGGACGATACCTGCGCGATCATCGAAGCCCAATGCCTGAAGGATCCTCGCTTTCGCCTGCTGCATAAGACGCCGGAAGGCTATCCATCGCGAACCCGCGCGGTGGGCCTGACCCACGCGACAGGCCAGTACATCGCCTTCGTGGACCACGATGATTTCTGGGCTCCGCAGAAGCTTTCCATTCAGCTAGCTGTTCTGACTGACCACCCAGATGCGAGCATCGTCCATACCGATCGCATCGTCTGGAATAAAGTCGAAGGCCCCGACGAGTATTATCATTACAACGGCGATATCCGAACGGCTCCTGTGATCAAACAGAGACCTGAAGACGTCATTTACCAAGGCCTCCAGATCATATTCTCGTCCTTTATCGGTCCTGAAAAAATGATTCGCGAGGTTGGCTTTCATCCTGAAATGAAAGGGGTAGATGACTTCTATCTCTTTGTCCGCCTCGCTCAGATGGGCGGGATCTATCAGGTCGCGCTACCCTTAACCTATTATTATGCACACGCAAATAATCTTAGTCACGAGAACAACATCTTTGTGAAGGGCTTTTATAAGGTTTATGAGGCGCTAGAGAACGATGCTGTGCCGGAGAAAGCCAAGCGCTCGATCCTTGCCCAGGCCTGTCGAACCGAGGCCGTTTCACTCTTTGCGAGTGACCGTCCCAAGGCTTTGCGACTCTTGCTGAAGAGCTTGAAGCTTTACTTTATCCCGTCGACACTGAACCGTCTGGTCTTTCTCCTGGCGACCTTCTTCATCCCTTTAGGCCTCCAAAAGAAGCTTTTCCATTGGGTGAAGGTCGTGAAGTTCAAGATCCCCACGCTCAAGGATCTCTGGAGCAAATAGTCTTAGAGCCATCGCTCGAAGTAACGTTTGAGTCTCGGATGCTTCGCTATCTCTTTGAACTCCCTGAAGTTCGAAACGAGCATGGCGATGGCATAGGCAACAGCCCCGACCGCAATATTCAGAATCAATCCATCCAGATGCAAGAGCCAGAGTACCAGACCCATGCAGGCGCCGGCCATGAAAGGCTTGAAGAAGGTGAGCCATGGGATCTTTGGCAGATAGGCTTTCGCCGCATAAAGGCAGGCCAGTCCCACCAGGATCTTTCCGACAATCACCGACAAGGCGACCGCCTGAAGGCCGAACTGATCGCGCCCCATCCAGATAGCCATCGGAACGAGTACGACATAGACCAAGCAGGCCTTAATAATAGGCCAGGGCCGGCCTTTGGCCATCAGGAGCTGGAGGCCAAATACGGAGACGAAAATAGTCCCGATCATGCCTACACTGAGAAGGCTCACGATATGGTCAACTGAACTCGAAACATTCGTAAAGAGAATGCCGATCACATCAGCTTCAATGAAAGGCATTCCAAAGACTATCGGCGCAATCAAAGCGCTCAGGCACCAGAGGCTGAGGCTCACGTGTTTGGCAAGAGTGTCCCGGTCGTTGACCTTGAGAATTTCTGCAAAGAAGGGCAGAGACAGCGACGAAATCACCATCGAAAGACTCTGCACGACCTTAGCCGGTCCCGCATAAGCGCCAGCTACAGCCAAACCATAGCTCCGTTCAACCGCAAAGATATCGGCACGCTCCAGAATCGTTATGACCAGCACCAGGAGCGCAAAGGGTGAGGACTTATAAAAAATTTCTTTGATCCGTGGCCCAGCCAGTCGTGAGAACTTGAGGAATCGAAAGGAAATGAGGCCTGTTCCGATCGAGATGAGCGCGTTGGGGATCAGCGATAAGCCGACAAAGAGCGCTTTGTCGCCTGGGTCTTTGACGAACCTGAGGATGGCGATTAGAGAAATGATGCGGAAAAGTCCGCTGATCAGACTGATATTGGCAATCTTATGCTTAACGATGGCGATCCAATAGAAATCGAAGACACCCGCGAGCATGACGATGGCCAGTATTCCCAAAGATGTGGCATCGATCGCCAAACCGCGCGCGTGGAGACTGGCCAGATAGAGGATGCTGACGAAGGCGGCATTGATGATTTTGGCGACAAATATGTGACTGAAAAGATTTTGCAGATGAGGCGTTTCATCACCTTTGCTGCTCGTCTCTGCCAGCGCATAGCTGGCAAAACCGAAGGTGACAAGAGGTTGCAGTGTTTCAAACAACGCAAGTTGAATCTGGGCCCAACCAAAGTCCGGCAGCCCAAGTGTCTTTTGCGCGTGATGCAATATGAGGAGTGGAGAGATCTTATTGATCACTTCGAGGAACAAGCTGGAAGCGATCGTCAGGCTTATGCGGCGATGATTAATCGACATGCCGCACTTTTACCTTGAAGGCGTATTGCAGATACAAAGTGTCTTCAAAGTAACCGAAGAATAACCAGTTAAGAGGGCGCATGAACCATTTCCCGGTAGAGACGATCCCTTGATAGGATTCGACTTCGAGACCGAGGGAATCAAACATGCGGAGAGCGCTTTTCAGCGTGAAAAAGCGAAGATGCGTGCGATCCAGAACACCGTGATCCGTATATTCCCAGTCTTTCTTGACGATGAAGTTAAAGAGGTTTCGAATGTGACGGGCGTTGGGCAGCGAAACCAGTATCTTCGCATCGGGCTTCAAATGCTGACCGATTCTGCTAAGGATTGTATAAGGATCGGCGAGATGTTCGAGAACATCATTAAAATACACGGCATCAAAATATTTGGCTGGAAGGTCTTCCATGAGCTGACCGATGTCTCCCACCAGGACTTTATCCACATTCTTTCGGGCCTCGGCACCGACCACTTCGTTGATCTCAATGCCCCAGATCTCACGACCGGGCTTTTGATTCTTCAAGGCGCGCGCAAAACTGCCCGAGCCGCATCCGACATCGAGGATCTTTTGAGCGGAATTTGGCAGAAGATTCATCATTTCAGGGCGAGGATTAGCATAATAAACATGTTCTGGAGAATTGTTGAAAACACCCTGTCCTGACTGAAAGACGTCCATGAATTCATCCTGATAAATGTGTTCGGATCATGAGGGAATACCATGAACCTGCGGCAAGCGCCAAAGACAAAGTGTGAAACCCGGGTCAAAGGAGCGGAACCAGGGAGCGAATTGAGAAAAAGAGAAAGGGATGCAAAGCGGGTAAAATACGGGGGTCTGAAATAGGCTATCTCTTTCGTGCAAGTCGAAATGGCCCGACTGGTTACTTGTGTAGAACTAAAAGCTTGAGATTCCTGAAATCTTTGCTGGATTCGAATTCGGGCGATTTCTTCCAACAAAGGCGAAATGTTTTTTATTACAGACGGTTAGTTGATTGTATTGTAGAGACTACTGAAGGGTCTTGCTAACACCCCCCTCTTTTCTGTGTTATATACTTTTTGGCGTCATAGCGCCCTGGCGCGACTTTTTCGAAAATCACGATTTTGGATGTGTAGATATGCCAAACGAATACAACGGACGCTTATTGATTGTGGATGATGACAGGCAAACCTGCGCTTTCTGGAAGCTCGCGTTGTCTGAAGCCGGATTCCTGGTGGATCTCGCTCACAATCTTGACGAGATGAAGGACTTCGTCTCGCGTTACTCGATCGATGCCGTACTTCTCGACTTGAACCTTGGCCACGAAAATGGTCTCGATGGGCTGCCCTATCTGGTGTCAAAGTCTCCCCTGTCTAAAGTCTTCGTGTTGACGGCTCACGCCTCTCTCGAGACGGCGATATGGGCTCTGCAAAACGGAGCGACCGGCTATATTACTAAAGATACGGCTCCCGACGAGATCGCGGCGCAAATCAAAAAACATACTCAGGTGCCCGATCCCATTCCACCCGACATGAGCGGTGGCGAGTTTGCCCGCGTCGGCATGATCGGCAACAGCAAAGCTTTCCAAGAGCTCTGTCAACGCCTTCAGCAGCTTAAGAACGTCGATTCCACGATTCTCCTTCTCGGCGAATCAGGAACCGGTAAAGAGGTCATTGCGCGTTCCCTGCACAAGATCTCCAATCGTTCGACGGAACGCTTTGAGGCGATCAACTGTGCTGCGATCCCTGAGAACCTTCTTGAATCCGAACTTTTCGGTCACAAACGCGGCGCGTTTACCGATGCCAAGGTCGATCGTAAGGGTATTTTGGAACTCTGTTCCACAGGTACATTGCTTTTTGACGAGATCGGTGACATGCCGCTCAGCCTCCAGGCGAAGCTCCTTCGTGTTCTTCAGGAGCGAGTTGTCACTCCTGTCGGCTCGGCGACCCCTATCAAGATTCAGACACGAGTGATTGCAGCCACGCACAGGGATTTGATCGAAGAAGTCCAAAGCGGACGTTTCCGGGAAGATCTTTATTATCGTCTGTCGGTCGTTCCCCTATATATTCCACCCCTGCGTCACCGCAAAGAGGATATTCCTCTCTTGGTGGAATCCTTTATCAATGAGTTTAATCAACGCTTTAATCGTGTCATCACGATGCCTGCCGACAGCGTCATGCGCCGCTTGATTGCCTACGATTGGCCCGGTAACATCCGTGAGCTTCGGAATGCTATCGAACGAGCGGTGGTTCTGACGCAAAACGACCACATCCGTGTGGAAGACCTCTTTCAGCATCTGCATTTGCCGAACAATACGCCTAAGAAAAATTCGGGTCTCAGTCAGCAGCAAAATCAGGCGAACACTCAAGCAATCTCCAGCCCTGCCGTCGAAAGCAGCAAATCGACCCCGACAGGCTCGGGATCCGGTCTTGAAGTGGACATCGATGAGAAGATTTTCCAGTTGCCACTCACTGAGGCTAAGCAGGCATTCGAGAAGATCTATCTCGAGTCGCTATTAAACGACACAGGCGGCAACATTTCCGAAACTTCGAAACGGGCGGGGCGTTATCGCGCCGATATCTATCGCTTGCTCGAACGCTACGATTTGCATGTCGACGAGTTCCGTTGATCGAATGCGTGACCGATGGAATTATCTTTATACAATAGGTAGATGATAGAGATGGCTGTGACAGAAAATGAAGTGATCTTTTCCCTTTATAAGGACCAGCCGATCTATCGCGATCTTTTGCAAGACTTTGTATCCTGCCTCGACGAAAGAGTGATCAAGAGCCGTGCGGCCTTCGAAAACGAAAGTTGGAAAGACCTGGCAAGCCTCATGCATCAGCTTCGCGGAGCGGCGGCAACCTACGGGTACCCCGCCCTTGCGGAGATAGCAGGATCGGTAGAAATTGCCTCGGGTCAAGCAGCAGTGCCGACTGAGTCCCTGGCTGTTTACATTGAAGAGATCATTTCGACTTGCAAGAAAATTGAAGCGGGGATGGAGTTGACCTGATTCACCGGCTCATTCCCTTTCTTTACTGACAAAACAAGAGACTCGCACACTGCGAAGTCTCTTTTTTTTAATTTCAACTTTCGAGATCTTTTTAACGGCCCGTCGTCATCTTATCGGCAGCGGAGCGAATGGTGATCAAAGCATCTACGCGGCGATCGAGTTGGAGACCGGCGGGATTTGTGGCTTTTTCGGCAAGAACTCGGGCTTGATCAGCCTTCTTGGCTTCCGCTCGGGCTATAGCCTGACGAGTCGGTTCAGGTCTGTCCTTATTCTGACTTTGATTGAAGAGAGTCAGAGCTTCTATCTGATCTTGTCTCGTTCGATCGTTACGGGAAAAGCTCTATCCGCTCTAGCAACTTGAGCGCGATCGATTGCAGCCTACGCCAGATGATAGTCCTGAGGAGCCCGGTTGAGAACAGTCGCGCACGCCGCTATCGAAAGAATGAGGGATAGAGCAAGGCCAATGGGTAGAGACTGGGGCATCTGGCTGATTGGAGAGACATATAAACTCCTATGTCGTGATCGCAGATTTGGTTCATGGACTTATGGAGGGCATCGAATCTTGCGTCCATTTCAATTCGATGCAATGCAACGGATGCTAAGCTTCACTGGAATTGCACAGACATCATGCCAAAAAATAGAGGTCAAACGATTTTTGGGCACATGATATCGACAGATCGGTGGGTGCATTGCCAGATTGATTGTAGGCAGTGCACTGCACGAAGGATTACGCTGTATGATTCCCGTGACAGATTACGTCCATCAACGGGGCTCCAGGCGGACTTTGCATGTGGCACGTATTTCGCATGAGTACTCTCGTGGAGCAGGTCAAGTCACTCAATCAATTTTCGAGGTATATCATGTTAAGTTGGGCCGTAACATTTTTCGTCATCGCACTTATCGCTGCATTTCTTGGTTTCGGTGGTATCGCCGGCAGCGCCGCTGGTATCGCACAAATCCTTTTTTGGGTTGGCCTTGTACTCTTTATCGTAACAACTGTGTTCCACCTGAGCGGACGTGGACGACGTATCTGATTGGAGATTAAACCGCGATTGAAAAGAAAGGAGGATTGCACAATGAACACCGACTTGGTTCAAGGACGCTGGAAAGAGATTCGTGGCTCTATAAAAGCCAACTGGAACAAACTCACTGACGACGATCTTGAAGAGATTGGTGGGCGTTTGAATGAGCTGGAGGGTCGCCTGCAGAACCGTTACGGTTGGGCTCGCGAACAAGCTCGGGACTCAGTAAGCTCCTTTCTAAGATCCGTTAAGCTCTAAAAAGACTGCAAAGATATATAAAGAAAAAGTGTACCCATCGGCGGTGCACTTTTTTGTTTTACAGCTTATCCGCCCTGCTCCAACACAGTCCTTGCAATCTGTCTTCTTTTTATGACATTGGATCAAGAGTGTACTGTGCACTGATGTCTAATTCCTACAGTGCAAAATTACGGAATATAATTGAGCATACAAAAGCCTTGAGAATCACGAAATCAAAGTTTGGCACGATATCTGCTTAAGGGATTATGTCCAAGCTTGGGACTGCACTTAAATTTAAGATCATGGAGGAAAATCATATGATTACTCTTCGAACAGTTTTCCTCACTCGCTGTTTTGCTACTGCCAAAGGTGAAGCGGAGATCAAAACTTTCAGTGAACGGTTATTCAATAAGGACTAAGTGAACTCGATACGACCAGCGGACTTTTTGTCCATGGTCGAATTAAGAGAGCCAGTTTGTCACCTGTATTCGTTATTTTTCACAATAAGAGGTTACCTATGAAAACAGCAATCGTTTCTTCAGTCTTGGCTTTGGGTCTACTCAGCGTTGGTTGCGGTAAAGATAACAACAACGACGGCCAGACTATCGAAAACATTCCGTCTCAACTGGCTGGTACTTACAAAACTGACTGTACCAAAAACAGCGTACTGGGTCTGACATCTACGGATCGTCAGCTATCCTTCAGCACAGTTGGCGACTTCGATAGAACAGAAGTTTACTACTCTGGCGCCGCTTGTGACAGCAAACCGGCCCTTACTTACAAAGTGAGCGGTACGGTCCAAGAGCAAGGCAAGCTGCCTGCAGATCAAACCCTCGACATGTTGAACTTCGCTGTCAGCAAAGCTTCGATCACGCCAGGTACCGACGCCCTCGTCACCACAATGAACACAACCAAGTTCTGCGGTAAAACGGATTGGGCTCTCAACACCGAAGCTCAGATCGACAGCGCGGATTGTTCAGGCTTCACCATCAAAAAAGGTGACGTGATCCAAGACGTCTACGACAACCGTGACGGCACACTTTATTTCGGCAAAAAATTCGCACTGCTGCTCAAAGAAACTGGCGATCGTCCTACAACTGTCGATGCGGACATTCCTTACCACAAACAATAAGCTGCCTTTCGATCCCCGATCGAACTCGGGTGAATTGAAAAAGAGGCGAAGACTTTTCTGGTCTTCGCCTCTTCTTGCTATTTTAACTGGAACTATCAAAGGTCTTTGATTGCGAACTTGTAATTCTCTTTTTTAAGCGGGTTATGCAGATCCCATTGGGTCTCACGTTCATTCTTGATCGACACAAAAGCCAGACTTACATCGAAGCTGCTGCTGCGCTCACGCGCGTTCAGGATATCAAGAAACTGAAACATTTTCTTCTCAGCGCTCTGCGTACAACCGCCGAAAGTACCGACCAGGCAACCATCGGTGAGATAGAGTTCGTAGCCACCCGAAAGGGGATTCGAAGACATGCGAAACATCTCGCTGGCTGTCCGGCCCTTGCCATCCTGCAGCGTAACCATTGCAAAAACGGGAGCCGAAATAATCTTTCTTTCCGGCTGGTAGCGCATATCCAGTCCCAAATGCCCATCTTTTTGAACGACAGCACATAGTCGAATGTCAGACTCATCGTCCGCTTCGACTTTGACGGCTTTATCCAGATCCTGACTCAAACCATAACAAAGCGATTTGATCGCATAGTTATCAGGCAGTTCGCTCTTCACATCGGAAAGTTCAGACCCTTGTTTTACGCCACAGGCAATCAGCGTCAAGGCTATCAAGATCGTAAAGTACTTCATGAGACCTCCGCGCCCGAAGCAAACGAGTCTAAATGGCAGTACCTGAAAAAGATAAAACCCTCTAGAAACTCACCGGGATTAAAAAATTATAAGTCCTCTGCCGGGAAGAGCAACCGACTTCTCAATATATTTTGTAAGCCTATGTGACAACTATAAAACTGCTGAGAAATCGATCAGTTGCCTAGAAATAATCTGCAGACATCTCCCCTCCCCTTCAGAAGTCGGTAAATCTTGCCGACAAGAGGTTAACTTGGGAGGAAATGCATGACAGACAAGGATTCCATGTTGTGGAACTATTATCAGAAGCTTCAGGAAAGCCTGAGTGAACTTCTGAGCCCTGATTTTGTAAACTATAACCGGTCCGTGACTTACATAACGTTGAATCAGACATTCAACAACGCAGAGCGACTGTTCGAGCTTGTCGAAGGCAGCATGACCCTCTCCAAGCCCAAGCAGGCTCTGATGGCGAAGCTTGCCCATCATATAGAGAACTGTAAGGAGAAGGGGATTCAGTCTGATTTTGTAAGTTTTATAAAAAAGGATGTGCTGCCAGCTTTGTCTTTCATCAAAAGCGAGCATCATAAACACTTTGATTTAGCCTCTTAATCACGCGGGAGGGCTCATCCTTGAGTTCTCGCGGGATTCTCGCCTCCTCTGAGCCTCTCCTAAGACCGTATTTGCAGACTCCACTTCTTTTCGACTACGCCATAAAAACATTATCTCTATGCACGAATGAAATGCCAAAATGCATTTTGATAAAATGCAAATTATTTTTGCGTAAATTGCATTTTGTTCTGGCCAGTCAGTCAAAGATCGGTTAGCTTTGGGAAGTCAGAGGAAGAGAAGTTGTCGAAAGGGAAATAAAGATGATTAAGACCAGCAAAAAAGCCATGGTATACCTAGCTCCAGCAATCCTAGCATTGGGCCTCACGGCTTGTGGACAATCTCCAGCTAGCGACAGTGCAGTCAAAGTCACTAACGGCATCGCCATTCAAGACAAGGTCTTCCCATCGACTATCCTCCTCGTGAGCGTGACAGCAGAAGGCGAAGCGATCTGCACAGGCACCTTCGTCAACGATTCTCAAGTTGTCACCGCCGGTCACTGCGTACAGGGATTGAGCAAGACTCGTCCACAGATCTACTACGCGACTGAAACCAACGGCAACATGCAGGCCATCGCCCAAGCCGTTAGCTTCTCCCGCAATCCCGATTATTCTTTCGCCGATGGCGTCAATGAATTTGATGTTTCGGTTATCAACTTCCCGGCGAATACCGCCCCTGCATTCTCACTTATCGCTGATGCGACACCGAACGTTGGCGATCAATTCGTCATTGTTGGCTACGGTAACAACGCCAACTTCATCTCGGCCGGAACACTCGATGGCCAAGGAGCGGGCGTTAAGCGTGAAGGCACGAACTTCATCAGCGCGAACGACAACGGAATGCTTTCCTTTGCTGGCTTGACTGGTTCAGAAACAACTCCGGTTGATGGCGTCGAGGCGGGTCAGTACGTTTCAAGTGGAGCCGGCGACTCAGGTGGTCCACTGTTTGTTAACAACAAACTTGCTGGCGTCACCTCAGGCGGCGGTCTTGCTCAAACTGCAGACGGCACAGACGTTGCGATCTCCCGCTACGTTGACTTGAACAGCGCAAGCAGCCGAGCGTTCCTGGCGAAAGCGATTAAGAAAACTACTAATTCTGCTCCTGTAAGGAAGGCTGTAGCACCTACAAGGACTGCTAAAGGTGGCTGATTGAGAGTAAAGAATAGGCTTCAAGGCAAAGGACCTAGGTCCCACGCTCGGAAAGATGTCGGATAATGGAAGGCTCTTGTATGAGAGCCTTCTTTTTTTTCGTGCTGAATTTAAGAGGCTTTTGCCATGCGCCGCTTGAAGACAAAAGGACGCTCGAGGATCTGTTTTAAGCGGGGTTCGATCCGGGCTTCAAAGTAGACTTTATGCAAACAGAAGTCACCTGGTCCGACCTTGAGAGCCATCATTGTTTCATCATAGGCACTGCTTGCATCAAAAGCTTCTGGTTCGCTCGCGCTAGGTCCTCCGCTATCCCGGTTGAGCGCAAATCGTTCGCCCGTCGTGACTGAGCGGTTGACACGGACTAGGAGACTGCGTGCTTTGCCGCTGATCTTGGCCACCTGACTTATTTCCGAAGCCTGAAGGACGGCCTTTGCCTCATCCAGACGGTTCAAACGAGCCAGGGCAAGCCCAAGGTTGTACTGCAAAATCCCTTTGATCTCGATTTGACCAACCGGAACTGCCGAGAGCGCCTCCTGATAGAGATCGATTCCCGCCTGAAAGTAATCGCAACGAATCAGCGAGATTGCCCGGTTGTTGGTAAAAGAGAGGATCGTCAGCAAGGACTTAAGCGATTGCATGAGCGACTGGGCTTTGGCTGAGTCCCCTTGCACCAGCGCCCCTTTCAATTCCACTTCCATCACAGCCGTCGATCCAGAATCGAGGCTTTTCGCCTCGTTCAGATTCTTCTCGAACATACCCATGTCCCCGATTTCCAAATTGGTTTCGGCAATATTACAAATGCGCCTAACATTTTTGGGCGAAACAATCTGGGCGGTCTCAAAGCAGCGAAGGGCCGTTTCAAAATCTCGCATCTTCATGAGGGACTTGCCGAGTGTATTGAGAACCTCGACATTCACCATTCCGCTTTTGAGAGTACTGAGAGCCATATCGCGCGAAGCCGAATAATGCCCACGGAAATAGGAAAGTTCAGCCTGCAGCAGGCTTTTGTCGGGCCCCGAACATTTATCGCTTTCCATATAGCGTTTGGTCAGCTTGGCTAAGAGCTCGTAGTCGCTTTCCGCCATAGCCTGCTTGATTTTTTGGAGAATGATGAAAGGCTCGGTGGGCGCACGGTCCTGATGCACGAGCCACAGGAATTCTTTGAAGAAAGCCGTGGCTTCAATGGGTTTGCGGATCCTGTTGGTCACACCCATCTCTCGGAGCAGGGGCATGTCCTGTTCAGAGAGTTCGGAATTGATTACAGTCAGAGGCACACCAAAGCCGACGATTTCGCGCACCCTTTGGGCAAATATAGGCCCTGCGAGTGGCTTGCTTCGCCATTCGAAGAGTATGATTTGTGGTTTGGCTCCGGCTTCGAGATGACGCAGCGCTTCCTTGGAATCGCTGAAGGCTTCGACTGTTCCGATTCCGAGCTGCAGGAGCAGGCTCTTCATAATCGCCAGTTGCTGATGATCCGGATCAACAATCACACAATGTTTGACTCCAAGCATCTCGCCTTTGTCTTCATCTTCAATCTCTTCGACTTTGACTTTGACGAAGCTGCTTTGTTCGAAGTGCTGCCAGAGTGTGGAAATTTCCCGATTCTTATCAGGATCGATGGTCGCGATCTGCGAGAGAAGACGAGCCGCAGTGGCTTTCTCACCCGCGCGCAACTGCGCTTCGGCCAGCTTGAAAGAGAGATCGATATTCCCGCGATGGAGGTGGAAAAGACTTTTTTCAAAGCGTAAGAGATCCGGCCATCGCTGATGGACGGTGAGCAGGGTGCGAAGATAGTCCGCCGAGACCAGATCCAAGGCACCGGCATGTTGCACTTCGCGATCGAAGAGGAGTTTAAACTCGATATCGATATCGATCTTGGTCTTCGTGCGTTCGTGATAGGAAAGGAGTCCCATATCGAAGGCCTTGCTGAGAAGATAGGGCTCCATGGGCTCGTCGAGAATAAGGGAGATCCGCAGATCGACAAAGATCAACTCCTCCGTTGCAAGGCGAAGCAGTTGGAACACATTGTTTTTGCCATCCAGCGACGGAGGGGTGATCACCCAATGAATGACCTGTGTTTCCAATAGCGCCACCACATCCGAAAGATCGGCGACACCCAAAACGTCTTGGTATCCCCTCCCCCTCAACTCACCGTTGATGAGCTGTCGTACCGCAGAACTTGGATGGACGGTAATGATCCGAATGTTCAAATCATTGAGTTGCATAAGTCACCTCGCTTAAGAGGCTATCGGCAACTTGGCTCCTTTTCTTAATTTCTTTGCGTTGCCAGGCACTTACAGGTTTTTACCAATGACTAGAACCAGTGGAAATGCCAATTGTTTCATGGCCGTCCCCCGACGCGCAAAAGCCCTTGCCTCCGGATCGGATAGCAAGGGCTCAACCTTAATCGGGCTAAGGCTTACGTCTTGGGATTGTCTCCGACGAGAAGTGTGTGGAGAGTGTTGATGAAACTCTCGTGGGAATCAGGTTCTCCGAAGAGCTGGGAAAATTCGTCCTTGTCAAAAAACACGCCTTCACAACTTGTGCAACGATCGACAACCATCTCACCAAATTTAGTGTGGCGGAGATCGTGACCACATTTCGGACACTTCATATAGTGGAGTTCCTGGATGTGATGATCGAGCTGCTGCAGCTCTTTTTCATGGAGTGCTTTAATTAACTCTTGATTCACTTTATAAAAGTAGGCTTTTTCCGGGCGAGCATTCGCAAAACTGAAATCCATGACCTTCTCCCTTAGTAAAAATAGTGACGCCAAGTCCATCTTCTATTCTGTCTTATAAAGGATCTTGCTCCCCGTTCTATGAGGAATTCATGAGACAAAATCATTCTCTAAAAAGAGCTTTTAGCTCAATGATTACAGACCGGTTTAAGGATTTCTTCGCAAGGAATGATTAGACCTGAACGGAGACTTAACGATATACCTAAATGGGGTGATTTGGACGCCATGAAGGAGCGAGTATGTTAGAACTCTTCAGCTCTGCAACTACAATTGTGTTGGGATTGGATCTGAGTGACGAAGAAGACAAACTGCTGGGGACAGCGGTGAGTCTGGCCAAGAAAACCGGTTCTCGATTGCTTCTTGTTCACGCCGTCCAGCCCTTTCAGACCTATGCGAGCGCCGGAGATGATAGGGTCCTGCCCTACGAAGCCTTCGAGCAGGAAACCTATCACGCAGGCGTTGAAGAAGCTGAGCAAAGGCTCAATGCTATTCGCGACCGTCTGCCGCCCGAGCTTGTCATCGATATTCGGGTTTGCCGCGATTTTCCGGAGAATGCTCTCGACTCAGTCGCCGATGAGGTCGAGGCTTCCCTGATCGTCTGTGGCATAAGAGTGCATCAAAATAAGGAATCTAGCTGGTATGGAGGGATGTCTACGGCGCTCTCCCTCATGGGAAGTTCTAAATTTCCCGTGATGATTCTGCCTCTCAATACCGCAATCGACTTCACCACCCGCGAACACAACATTTTGGTCGCGGACAATCTCCAGGAAGAAGGCCTTTACGCGCTGAAGGCTGCATTAGGCCTCTGCCGCTCGATCGCCTATAAACAATTGATCCACCTTCATGTGAAAAAAACCAGCTATCGCGAAATCAATGAAACAGTCGATAAGATCCGCCTCGCCATGATCGAAGGCAAGTTACCGTCGAATCCCGACTTCGAAACCGAAGTGTATCTCAAACAGATAAAAAATGATCTGAAGGCCCAGATGGGCGATCGCCTCGAGATGGCAGACAAAGACTTCGCCCAGGGCCTTCATTGGTCGCCGCGCGTGCGCTTCGGACAGCCGATCGAAGAACTGCAGCATCTAGTGAGAGAAAGCAAACCCGACATTCTGGTCTTCGGTAAGCATCACTTCTTTCGACCAAAAGGCCTGGTTTTAGGCAAAGTACCCTATCAGGCCATGATCGAAGAGAATGTCGCAAGCATCGTCGTGCCGGACTCCAGCTATTTGGGAGACAATGCTTCGTAGCATTGAAAGAGGTCAAACAATCTACACGTAAAAAAGGAAGGGATCGAGCCGCGAAGCTCAATCCCTTTTTCATTTTGATGTTAGAGAAGACTTATGAGGAAGCCTTAACGGCCTTGTGCTTACGACGCTCGCGGAAGGCAGCAAACTTATGCTGCATGTCTTCGGCGACGCTGAAGAGACAGGGAACCACGACCAGGGTGAGAAGAGTCGAGAGCAGGAGTCCCCCGATAACCGCGACACCCATAGGGGAACGAGCCTCACCACCAACACCGTGACCGATAGCGATTGGAATCATACCGCCACCTGCCGCAAAGGTCGTCATGAGGATGGGACGGAGACGGACCGGGCCAGCGGCCATCAGAGCGTCATGGGCCGTCATGCCCTCGTTCATCTTCTGCAGCGTAAAGTCGATGAGGAGAATCCCGTTCTTCGTCACCAGTCCCATGAGGAGGATGATACCGATCATGGTGTAGATCGACATGATCTGACCCGTGAGTAGGAGCGATCCGAAGGCTCCGGTAAGAGAGAGCGGAAGAGCGGCCATGATCACCAGAGGGGCCAGGTAGCTCTCGTACTGAGCACAGAGAATCATATAGACGAGGAGGATTGCGATGGCCAAAGCCTTCAGAATCGCTTTCACCGCATCGACCATCATCTCCGTCTGGCCCGCCTTATTAAGCGTGACTTCAACTGGCATTTTTTTGGCCACATACTCATCGATCTGCTTGGCCGCTTTGCCTAAGTCCTTGCCTGTGAAGTTGGCGACAAGGGTGATCTGACGTTGACGGTTAAAGCGTTCGATAGTCGAAGGTGAATTCGACAATTTGATCTCGGCAATCGAAGTCAGGGAGATCTGCTCACCCCGGGCATTTTTAAGGGTAATCCCGCTGAGGTCGGTTGGACCCACGCGATCGATATCGGCGACCCGGAGACGAACATCCACAGTTTTACCGTTCGACACGATGTCAGAGATTTTATCCCCTTCATAGAGTGCGCGAAGAGCAGCGCCCATCTGAGCGGTCGAAATCCCCAGGTCAGCCGCTCGACCCTGGTCGATGACAATACGGTATTCCGCTGAATCCTTGGGTTTTGTTGTATTGACGTCGGTTGCGCCTTCCACGAGGGCTGGGAGGTCGGCCTTGGCTTGGTTGGTGAACTCGACCAGCTTTTCCCAGTTGGCTGATTGAAAGATGTATTGGATGGGCTCAGAACGGTTTCCACCGCCTCCGCCTTGCTCCGTAAGACTGACTTCAGCACCATTGACTGCAAAGCGTGGTGCAAGCTCTTTACGCATGCGGGCAATCATGTCGGCCTGCGAGAAGTCACGTTCGTGTTTCTCGACTAGCTGAACATAGATACGTGCGGTATTGGGCTTCTTGTCAGCGCCAGCGGCCAAGGCCGTAATAACTTGGCGAACGCCTGGGAACTTCTGCACGGCGTCGATCATTTCGAAGGCTTTAGCCGAAGTTCCATCGATACTCGTGCCTTCCGGTAAGGTGTAGTTAACGGTGAATTCGCCGCGATCTTCTTTCGGGAAGAAGGATACAGGAACAAATCGCAACATGACAAAGCTGGAGAGGAAGATCAAAACCGCGCCGATCAAGACTTTCGCTCGGTTATCCAAAGCCCAGGTCAGGATACCTTTGTATCTCTCGTCGAGCCAGGTCAACCCGTGATCGATCTTGTGCGACATCTTGCGCAGGATCGGTGTTGTGGGTTCATACTCACCGGGTTTGAGAAGGCGTGCGGAAAGCATAGGGGCGATCGTGAACGCCACGAAGAGCGACACGATAACGGCGAATGCAACAGTCAAACCAAACTGGAAGAAGAAACGTCCAACGATACCTTCCATGAAAGCAACGGGGACAAACACCGCGACGATGGTCAGGGTCGTTGCAAATACGGCGAGACCGATTTCGCTCGTAGCATCTTTAGCGGCCTGGGCCCCGGTCTTACCCATGGCCAAGTGTCGATGGATGTTCTCAATAACGATGATCGCATCATCGATGAGAATACCGATGGCCAAGGAGAGACCGAGGGTCGACATCATGTTCAAGGTGAAGTGCATCGCCTGAAGAAAGGCGAAGGTCGCGATAACCGATACCGGAAGCGCAATCGCGCTGATCAAGGTGATCCATGGATCACGAAGGAAAAGCAAAACAATGAAGGTCGCGAGGACAGCACCGAGGACCAAGTCGAGTTTCACCGAATCGATCGAGCCTTTGATAAAGATCGAGTTATCCGAAACGATATCGATCTTGGTGCCAGGCGGTAACTGCGACTTCAGCTTCTCGAGCCCCTTACGGACGTCGAGGGAAACCTGCGGCGTGTTGCTGCCTGACTGTCTTTGGACCGAGAGGAGAATAGTCTCCTGCTTGTTGATGTAACCACCCGTTTCTTTGTCAGCGATCGTGTCTTCGACGCGCGAAACGTTGCCCACACGCAGGCCATTGGAGCCCGCTCCCAAGAGAGGAAGGTTGGCGATTTGGGTCGACGTATCGCTACGGCCTTTTACGCGAAGGTTCCAGTAGTTGCTGCTATTCTGCAGTTTACCAGCCGGAATATCGACGTTTTGGGATTGTACCGATTGCACAACATCGCCCGGTGTCAAGCCATAGCCTGAGAGTTCCTTACGATTGACGAGAACATGGATCTCACGCAGACGAGCGCCTGAAAGGGATACAGCCGCCACGCCTGATACGCGTTCGATCGATGGTTTGATGACATCGTCGACCAAATTCGAAAGAGCGCCGAATTCAGATTTCGGATTCGATACGGAAATAGTCAAAACGGGTGCGCCGCCGACGTCAAACTTCTGAATGATCGGGGTTTCCGCTTCATCCGGCAGATCAGCGAGTTTGGCAAAAATCTTGTCGCGAACTTCCTGGGAAGCCTGGTCACCGTTTTTTTCCAGTTTAAACTGGAGAACGAGCTGAGCGATGTTAGGGTAAGCGTTACTGCTCACCTTATCGATGCCCGCGATACCGTTAACTGCCTCTTCCAAAGGCTCCAAAACCTTCTGCTCGATGGTCTCAGGGTCGGCACCTGGGTAGACCACGGTGGCCGTGATAATAGGGAAGTCGACGTTTGGATACTGGTCGACCGCGAGTTCCGGTAGAGCAAAAAGCCCGAATACGACCAGGACGACGTTAAGCATCGTGGCGAAGACGGGGCGTTTAATCGAGATATCCGATAAAATCATACATTAGCTCCCTAATAGGCCATTTTTAGCGAACGATGCCTTCCGCATAGAGTCCGGGAACAACACGAACGTCACCCTGAGGTGCCTTGGCGACGATCTGAAAGGTGCGGGTCTTGTCGTCTACGACAGCGACGATTCGCACGATATCAAGGCTACCCTGAAAGCCGGTCGCAGGAATTCTCACATCGATTTTTTCGCCAAGTTTAAGACGGCCAGCCATGCGCTCAGGGACGTTGAAGCTCACTTCGATATCCGTGACATCGTAGACTTCAAAAGCACCATCACCGGCCTTTACGCTCTCACCCACATTCGACAGTTGTTTTGAGATCACACAATCATAAGGAGCAAGCAGACGAGTGTCGCCCAGGGCCTGCTCCGCCTTGGTAAGGTTGAATTGAGCGAGTTCGGTGTTGGCCTTCGAGTTTTCGTAAGTCGCTTTCAAACGATCATAGACGGATTCGCTGGAAGCGTTCTGCGCCTTGAGTTCGCCTTCGCGCTTATATTCAGCCTCGGCGTTCCGGGCATTGGACTTCGCCACGTCCAGGTTAGATTTTGCGATATTGACCGCGAGTTTATAGTCCCGCGAATCGATCGTCGCGAGAACCGAACCTTTTTTGCAGGAATTACCCGCCTTCAGTTTGATGCTTTCGATGAAGCCTGGGACGCGGAAGGACAAAGTCGAGCGGCGTTGCGAAGACACGGCTCCCGGGAATGAGAGCTGTACCTGATCGCCAGCCGTGGGTGCCGCAGCAGCAGGAGCGCCTTCGGCGGGCTTGTCTGCGATGGGAACTGCGGCTAGGCCAGTAGCGGCCATGGCTTCGCCATTGGCTGCGGGCGCCGGGGTTGCTTCGGCTCCTTTCGCTGCTGTGTCAGCCGGAGCTTTGTCGCTAAGGACTGACTTTTCAGGAAGAGAAACTTTCTTCTCCTTCTTTTCACAGGCGCTGGCGAGCAGACTCAACGAGATCAAAGACGCAAAATACATTCTGGAAGCTTGCATGAAATATCTCCTGCCTTTTCGTTATTTACAGTGTCGGTTGTTCTTGGCCCAACGCTCTTTGCAGTTGGAAATACCAGCTCAGCACCTGCGTCCGAGCCGTTACGAATTGACCTTGCACATCGGACTTGGTCGATTCGGAAAGGATACGGTCCGAAGCCGTGATACCACCGCTTTTATAGCGAACCTGATCGATACGATAGGCTTCATCTGCCTGCTTGATACCGGCTTCCGCCTGCTTCAGGGATTCCCGGGCGGCTTGCAAATTCTGGACCGCCTGGATCACTTCCAAACGCACACCGTCTTTCGCTGCCGCGTAGGCGAATTCCGCTTTGCGGGTCGTCGCCATCGCTTCGCGGACCTTAAAGACCGAAGCGCCGTTGTTCCAGAAGTTCCATTGCATCTTCACGCCATAGTACTTCGTGTCCTTCTCCGGATTGCCTAGAGCTGTGATCTCGCCGAAGTTGCGATCCACCTGACCGAAGATGTCGACCGATGGAATAAATTCCGTGTAGGCCAGCTTTTTGCTGAAACCAGCGACTTCCGCGCCCATTTCGGCCTGCTTCAGATCCGGCCGATTTTTCAACGCGGACTGTATCGCTTCGTCGATCGTCACGCTGTTCGCTTTAGGTTCGGGTAGCTCCTTGGTCAAAAAGAAAACCTCCTGATCAGGCATCTGGAGTGTTTGCCTCAAGACCGCAAGGGCTATCACGTGATTGGCGCGAGCTTGGGATCCGCGCGTTTGCGCCTGGGTCAGGGCCAATTGAAACTTCAAAAAGTCGGCTTGATTGATACGACCGACACGATTCATGACGTTGGCGTCGCCAAATGCGCTTTGAGCTGCGGCGAGCGAAGCATCAGAAATTACCACCTGCTCCTGAGCCGCGTAAGCGTTTAAGAAGGCCTGAGCGCCGGAGAATCCGGCATCAGCCCGTGCCTTCTTGAGGCCTTCTTCGCTGACATCGGCTTGGAGGTCGTTCAAACGGGCGTTTTCGATATATCCATAAAGGCCTGTGATAGGCTGCGTAATGATCAAAGATCCGGTTTTGGTCTTGTCATCACGAATGGTGATGTTATTGCCGTTAAAATTGGCAACCTGGGCCTTTTCGAAATGGATCTCATTGTAGGACAATGTTCCGGAAGGACCGATTCGGGCAAACGATCCTCGGCGCGCTTCTTTCTGCGCATCGCGAGCAGCCTCAGCCTGAGCCACTGAAAAGGAACGGATCGTCGCGCGTTGTATGGCATCGGCTAGCGTTAATTCGTGAGCTTGGGACCTTTCAACCACCTGAGCCGGCGGGCTGATCTTGCTGCTGTCCTGGCCGGCTGGGGCTGCCGCAGGGACCGGCGCTGCTTCAGCGGCTGGCTCGGTCTGAGACTGAGCGCGAGCTGGCGACGCGAGCAGCGTACTGAGCAAGCCAAGTGAGAGAAGACTGGAGAAAACGCGCATTATCCTATCCTTTCTGGAAATACAGGGAAAGAGAGAGAGAGAGAGAGAGAGAGAAGAAAACAGAGTTCATGGTTTGCGTTTGAGCAGACCGTCCAAGAGAAGGGCCACACAGGCCTTGGCTTTTTCTTCCGAAGTAACCACTTCAGAATCTCCGTTCCAGGGGCGTACGAGAGATTCGAGAATGTGATAGATCGCGAGAGCGGTGAACTGGGGATTTTCAAAGGAGAACTCACCCCGTGATTTGCCATCCTCGAGCAGATCCGCAATGATCTTGACGTGACCGGCGCCGTATTGCTTGCGTATGCCTTCGACGACCGAGCTGGCTTCAGCCTCCAGGATGCTTTCAGCGGTCGAACCGTACTCTTTGAAGCAACGACCAAAAAATCCAACACGGGTTTCAATAAACGCGCGGAGCTTTTCCGTCGGCGACGTGGGTATCTGCAGGGCTTCGTTTAAGGCTTTATCAAATTCAGCAGCGAAGCCACTGGCAAGTACTGAGAAGATCTCGTCCTTACTTTTGAAATAAAGATAGACCGTGCCTTTACCAAGACCGGCATGCTGAGCGATCTCTTCGATGGACGTTTTCTTCAGTCCAAAACGACTAAACAAAATTTTTGCGGCGTCCAGAATTCTCTGATCTTTACCTCCGAGGCCTCTTGAGCTTTTAGGGCTTGTCTTCATAAACCATCCTCCGGATTTGACTGACTGACCAAAAAGGTAATATAGTCACTTAGCATATTCACTGCTCGGAGAAAACACAAAAAGATTGAGTCAGGAGTTATTTTTTCTATGTTAACAAAGACATAAATGTATATTCATAAGATAAAAAAGCAATAAATCAGAGGATCTGACCTAATGACTGGATCTATATTCACTCAACGTCGGAAGCTTAGCAGGTCTATCGAGGGATTGCCTAGTCACCGGGGCGCCCCTCCTCTCTTTCTTTGGTCTTTCCGCTTTGCGCTCTCTTGCATCAGATGTTAAAACCCTCAAAAGCTTCGCGGAGTTCCCATGAAAAAGTCCAAGCGCTCAGGTTTCAAAACGATCCTGCTTCTTATCGCTGTCATCATCATTTTGCTTTTTGGAGGTAAGACACTCTTCGATGCCGGCGAGTTCGATACGGTATGGGATCACCCTTTGCCGGACTGCCGTCTCCTGGCTCTTGCTGGGGCTGAGGATATGACCCTCGTCGATGAGCAAAAGCGCGCCCTGATCTCTGCCGGCGATCGCCAGGGCCTGGCACCGGGGCAGAAGTCGGGTGTCTATCTCTATGAAGGCAGTGGCTCCCCCAACCTGATTTACGAGACTGAGGGCCATCCTCATGGTATCTCTTCAATAGAAACCGAACTCGGCACGCGGGTTTTTCTCGTCGTGCACAAGGCTCAGGGCGATGTCGTTCAGATTCTGGACTGGAACACGAGTCAGCTAACAGTCGTAAAGGAAGTTCCTTTCGAAGACGTTCGCACGCTCAACGGAATTGTCGCAATCGATTCGGAGAAATTTTTCGTAAGCCAGGATCTGGGTATGGGTAATCGCCTGGGGCAGGAATTGGAAAAGCTTCTGCGCCTTCCTCTCGGCAAACTTTGGCTCTACGACGGGCGGAGTCCCAGGGTGGTCAAGGATAGCCTCCTTTATCCAAACGGTCTGGCACTTTCGCCGGATAGAAAAATCCTCTATCTGGCTTCCACGCTGGGCCGGAGTTTGATCGTCTTCGATTATGAACCGACGACTTTCTCTGTGAAGTGGCGGGATCAATTCGCTCTTCGCACGGCTCCTGACAATCTGAAATGGGCGGGTGAACGTCTCCTCATCGGATCACATCCTCAGCTCTTCCACTTGATGGCCCATTCGATCGATCCCTTGCGTTTCAAGGCCCCATCGCAGCTTATAGCGCTGGATGGCCTGCCCGGGAAGCCCAAGCTGGTCGAACTCTATAGTACGAAGGAAGGTCCATTGAGTGCGGTGGCGAGCGGAGTGTTTCTGAAGGATCGCGTGATCATGGGCACGGTCTTTGATAAAGGGGTCTTGGACTGCGCGCGGGTTGCGGAGGGAATGGCCTTCCCTCTAGGCGAAACCCCACAGCCTTAACTGGCTTTCGGCTTTGAACTGCTCTTGGCGAACTTCGCGCTTCTGGGCCAGACTTTGCGCCAGCCAAAGGATCCTTTACGGAAGATCGAGATATGAGTCGTCAGATCATTCATGCCCAATCGCGCCAGAGTCTGCGGTGATTGCCCGAAATGGATAGCGATACACATCGGCTTCTCCTGGTTGGAAAAAGGATAGAGGGCTGCATCGGCCCCTACCCGCTTGTGCAAGGACCTAACATCATGCAATCGATGATCTTGAATGTGAAGACTACTTAAAATCGTTTTGAGGTCGGATTCACTGATATCAAAAACGAGATCTTTGATCCTTTGCGCCAGCTCATTCGTCTTGAAAGGCTTTACGATAAAATCATCGGCGCCGAGCGATACCGCTTCCAAAACCGTGCTCTCCTGATTATTGGCGGTGAAGACCACGATTGGGCAGCGTTCTTCCGCCGGATAAATCTTTAAGGCCTTGAGCACATCGATCCCACCCATAACCGGCATCTCAAGATCGAGAAGGATCAATTCAGGTTCGACCCCTTCATTTAAGGCATCAAGCAGTTCCTGTCCATTGCCCACAATGCGTGGCGTTAATCCACAGTATTGGATGACGGCGGTGACCAGTCTTTGACTCAGAGTTTCGTCTTCTGCAACCAAAACGATACGAGGCATAACGTACTTCCTTACGAGGCTTTGTCCGAAAATCGACTCAGAGCTGTCACAGCCATTTGAAATTCGGTATCGAGTTCAACGAGAAGCTGAGGAAGATCTTCTTCCTTCGTACCCCTCTGACAATTTTCAATTTTAAGAGCGACTTCACAAAGACGTTTCAAGCCAAGGGTTCCCGCGCCACCTTTAAGGGCATGCGCTTCAAAGGCCAAGACCTTGAGGTTCTTCGTCAGAAGAGCGTCGCGCATCGCCTGGATTCGATCGGGAACGACCACACTGAAATTCTCAAACAGTTCGGCCACGAGACTTCTTCCGTCTGTACCCGGTAACTCCCCGAGTAGATCGATCGTCTCCATATCCAGAATATCCTCGCCTTTTACTGCGGGCCCCGGCAGACGGCTTACATTCGCAGGTGCGTGCTCATCATCTCTGAGGGCCAACCAACGCGACAGAATATCAATGATTTCTCTGACCTTGAGAGGCTTCGAGATATAGTCGTTCATACCAGCGGCCAGACAACGTTCACGATCGCCTTTGATGGCGTTGGCTGTCATTGCGATAATCGTTATATCTTTATACTTTTCCAAGCTGCCACGAATCTGCCCTGCCGCTTCATAAGCATCGAGTTCCGGCATCTGGCAATCCATAAGAACGATATCATAGTGAGCTGTATTTAGGGCAGTGATGGCTTCCCTGCCGTTGTTCACAACATCAGCGCTATAACCCATTCGAGCGAGATAGTCGAGAATCACCTGCATGACCTTTTCAACGCTCAATCCTGCCGTTGCCACGCTGAGCTGAGTTTCAATAATATTTGAGAGCCTTTGCTGCTCCCGCTTGAGTATGGCTTCGATATGCTTTCGCTCACGCAGCTCGCGTGTGAGCAGGTAAGCGCCGATAGCCGCCAGCAGAACCGCAATAAAGCTCGCCAGCCCGACTTTGAGCACCATCGCGGCCAAGGTGCTGTCCATGTGTTCTTCCCGATGCTTAAGCTTCAGAAGTTCACGCTTCTTCAACTCATCGACCAGGAAATGGCGAATTTCGCCCATGTATTCCAAGCCTACGTTGCTCATGACAATCGCGTCGGCTTCCTTCGATTTTCCATCTTTTTTTAGCTGAACCGTCACAGCAAGTTCATCCATCTTCTTACGCAGCACCATCTCCATCCGCTCTAAAAGGGCGAGGGATTCCGAATCATCGGCGATGTCGTGTTTAAGATGGGCGAGCTCGTATTCCAGAGGCTGCAAGGAATTGCTGTAGGTGGCAAGATACATGGGCTCGTTGGTGAGAAGGAAACCTCTTTGTCCGGTCTCTGCACTGACGATGAGGGTGAGCAAAGTGTCGACTTCGGCGATGACCTGGCGGGTGTGGCTCCGCTCGTTGCTCGCTCGCATGATGGCAACGATACCTTGATAGGAAGAAAGCCCGATGCTCGTCAGAATCAGGAGAATGATTCCAAAGTAGACGTCGGTTCTTTGACTCAATTTTTTAATCGTCGTTAGCATCGGCTTGGTCAACCCTCGGCAATCGCTCCATCCCCTTGATACAATCGGATTTCTTGGGTAAAGAGATAGATGCTAGGCTGAGAGCTGGGATAATTTAACATAAAATAATCATCAATTTCAAATATTTAACTTATAAACATGATGAAAAAAAGAGAAAGGGTAAAGGCTGACGAAAGGGGTGGCCGTTGTTAAGTAAGGGGGATTTCGAGGGAGGTGGGTCCCGGGTCGCCCCAGGGCCACAGTCCTGGAAAAAGACTTAGCGAAGAAGATTGTTCACGTTGAAAATGCTCGCAGGAGCCGATTCAACTTTGGGTGAGGTATAGGTCATAACGCTGAAGTTGTCTTTATTTTGCGCATCGACGACTTTCATCTCGGAGACGAAATCGATTTTTTTGCCATCGGCGGTAAGAGCGTTGGCGTATTTAAATTCAGCGGTTTTGAGGGACTTTCCTTGAAGGCTCAAGAAGTCAGCTTTGATGCCAAGCTTCTTCTTTTTGCTGATCCAGTATTTGATGCCGTCATAGGTGGTGTTTTCGCCCACTGATTTGAGCTCGAGGACATAGCAGTCCTCGCCATTCACTTTCTCTTCGCCAACGATTTTGCCCGAGTAGTCACGGGCATAGTTGGTGCTTGCGATATCACCGTTCGCGGCTTGGCCAGAGAGTTTTTGGCGAGCTGAGATCGCGACAGGTTTTTTCAAACTCGGTTTATAAAACCAGATCGTACGGTCATTGAAGAGCAAAACTTCGCCTTTACTACGCGCGGGTTCCACCACTTCAACGTTGGCATTGTTCATGACCGAACGGACTTTGTAAGTAGTCGAAGAGGTATCACCATCTTCGGTCGTATCAAGCTTCACCTTCCAGCTCACGCCCTTCTTACTCGCTCCGCGCGCACGATCGGATTCCTCGAGCAACTGCTTTGGATCTTCCGCTGCAAACGCATGCAAGCTTGATACTGCAAGGAATACACCGAGAGCGTACTGAAGAACTTGAGATTTCATGAAAAGAACTCCTTGGCTGCATTTTGAATTCTATGATCGTCGCTAGGTTTGAACCCTCGATCAAGGATAAAATTCTCTAACCCTTCCCCAATCGGGACTCGAGGTAACTCAGGGCATTGTTGTCGTAATTAACTGGTGCTTCATAGTACCGTTCAACACGACTTATCGGGTAGCCATTTTTTTAAATTGGATTGAAGGGCGACCAGCTTGAGGGGTTTTGTCAGGTAATCGCTCATACCAGCCTCAAAACATCGCTTGGAATCGTTATTGAGAGCCTGACTGGTGACGCCGATGATGGGAATATTGCGAATTTTGGGATCGGCGTGCCGTCTGATGCGGTCGGTCGTCTCGTAGCCGTCTAATTCAGGCATGAGACAATCCATGAGGATGACATCGTAGCTGCGACGGTCCAATGCCTCCAGGACTTCCAGCCCGTTGCTCACGGAATCATAAGCGATGTGAAGACTGTCAAGATAATAAGCCGTCATCTTCAGATTGATGGGATTATCTTCGGCAATGAGGATGCAGCTTAGTGCTTCCGATGTTTCGTGTTCCGGATTCATACCTTCCATGCCGACCTTCCTTATTGAACAAGCTTTGGAAACTCTCGGGCGATGACCTGCCTTCGATAGCCAAAGATCTGCCTCACGTCCCGTTTGACCAAAGGCAAGGCCACGCAATCGCCCAAAGTCCCCATAGGCAAACGATAGAGAACCTGATCTGTCATCAGGGTTCCGCCTTGAACCGCAAAAAACTTATGCGTATGGTGCCAAATAGAATACGGACCACTCTCTTGATTGTCGACAAAGATCACGTTTTTTTGCCAATTTTTTATCAGGGTTTTCCAGCTCATCGGCATGCCGTGCACCTTGAGCTTATAGTCGATCACTGTCCCCTCCTTGACTTCGGGACTGCTGATATGAGCAATTTTGAAACTGAGAAGTGGAGGGGTGATCTTTTCCAGATTTCGAGGGTTACAAAAGAATTCAAAGACCTCGCCTATAGGTCGATCGATAAATTGCGCCGCTTCCAATCGATGACAGGCGAAGGTCTTGCCGTTTTTGACATGAAGGCTAAGTGCTTCTGTCAAAGCCTCCTTGAGGCCAGGATAGAGAAAGGTGTAGCCCAACTGCTGGAGGCGGTGTGGCACCACCTTTTGGCTATCAAGGGCCAGGTGGGAGAAGTCCCCGAGCGCGGTCTGGAGAATGACAGCGGGGATCCGAAGAAAAACCGGTCGGTGGAGAAGTTGGGATATCATCCTCTGAAGTTGCTTTTGAGTCACAGTTTCAGGTGCCACAACATTGATCGGACCTTTATAGGATTCATCACGAAGAGCCACTTTGATGATGTTAATGATATCGCTTCTATGCACCCAACTTACCCACTGTTGCCCGTCCCCAAGCACTGCGCCCAAACCAAGACGCGAGGGCAGCTCGAGTTTCCCTAAAAATCCGCCGCCGTCTCCAAGCACAAGACCAAAGCGCAAACGCAGCTCACGCGTGACATTGGGGATATCGGTGACAGCCTTTTCCCAAGCCTTGCATACTTCGGCCAGAAACCCTTCTCCTTTGCGACTTTCTTCGACAAAGGTTTGATCAGGGCTACTTGGAAAAATACCTATGGCCGAGGCCGAGAGGAAGAGCGGCAAAGCTGCCTTGCGCAGGGCTAAGGCATCACTCAGAGCCTTCGTGCTCTCGATCCTTGACATCAAAATCTTCTTTTTTTGTTTTTGGGTCCATAGGCCGCCCGCAAGGGATTCACCTGCGAGATGCACAACCGCATCGAAGGCATCGAGCGGAATCGGACAGAGCTCATGCTCCATGTCCCATTTCAGAAATTGGGACGGGAGGCCCCAGCTCTCTTGATATTTTGTGGGATTGCGCGAGACGAGAGTGAGTTCGTGCCCATCTTTAGTAAGTTCGACGCATAAAGGGCGACCAATAAAACCTGTTCCACCCGTGATCAGTATCTTCATCTTGGTCTCCTCAGCATTAGCTTTGTATGCAGTTAGACTCTGCATTAAAGAGGATACAATCTTCATTAGCAAGACTGTAAAAAATCTAACCTTGCCTATATAAATAAAAGGTTATGGTTAGTTGTTAACGATTTAGAACTTTTTCTATCGCTGGCATGACCTTCGACGGTACCAAAGGCTTCACGATCCAGGCCAGGATACCCGCCGATTTACCTGCGGCTTTGATATCAGGAGTTGCTTCCGTTGTAAGCATCAGAATGGGCACTTTACTGAAGTTAGCCTGTTCACGAAGTTTGCTAGCCATGGTCACGCCATCCATCTGCGGCATGTTGAAGTCGGTTATCACCATTTTAATGTCCTGGTGAGCTGCGGCAACTTTCAAGCCGTCGGCGCCATCGACTCCCTCGACAACGACGTGGCCAGCCGCTTCCAGAGCCTCGCGCAGCTGGATGCGTAAAGTTTCTGAGTCATCCACGATCAAGATCTTAGCCATGCACAGTCTCCGCCAATAAATTCATTATACGTTCCCCCGTTGCGAAGCTCAATCTAGACAACGCGTTCTCCTGGGCTTCCTTTGTGATAAAATCATAGAGATCCCGGCCAAGAGAGGAAGCGAAGCTCAATGACAGTAATCCAAAGCACTCCACGACTCTTGCTCTTAAAAAACAAGAATCGTCATCTCTACGATCTCATTCGTTACCTTTCGAAGCAACGCTTCACTGATATTTCCGCCCAGCCAGTCACCGATGTTCGAGATCACGCACAGCCCGACGATTTCGTCTATGGATCACACCAAACAGTGATTCAGATCGCTTCGCGCGATCTTCGGATTACTTTTAAATCACACTTCAAACTGGGCAACACCAAGGTCCTGACTGAGCGCGCCAGGAAAAACAATAAAAATACAGGCCAATCGGTGGAAAAAAATGCCAGACAGCTACAAAAATCCACCTATGACCTCTTTATGGAATATTCGAACCTCGTGGCCGGTGGCATCAGTCAACATCTGCATGCCAATGGAATCGTCGCCGGCATTTCTTTGCCGATGGCGACCAGTGGATTCGACGAACTGATCTCCTCTGATGAGTTGAGAGAGACGAGTTATTTCGATTACTGGATTATTGCTGGAGAGGAATACCAATTCACCTGCACAGTTTGTGTCGACCTGTTGACAGAGGACTGGTTGAAGACCTTTCGCTTTGTAGAGCCCACCGGCCTGGGCTCAAGCGACGAAGGCATTGAAATGCTTTGAATTGATCAGCCCAGAATATCGAGGGTCAAGAGCGTAAGGTCGTCGGCCAGAGCCTGTCCATCGAAAAAGCCCAACGCATCCGCCACCAGTCCATCCCGAAAATCGATCGCTGATTTCTCGGCGTTTCTGAGCACGGAACGTCTGAAGTTACCTGAGCCATACATCTTGTGGGCGGGATTTCGACATTCCGTAAAGCCATCGGTGAACAAAACATAACGATCTCCTTTGGCCAGCGGCAGATCCTGTTCCGCAAAGAATGTGGCATCCGCATGGCCGATTGGATTGCCCTGAATCACAATCGTCTCGGGATATTTACCCGGGCTCCGATTCGCTCGCAAAGCCATCGGGAAATTGTGTCCGGCGTTTGAAACACGCAATATCTGCTTTTTGTGCTCGAGGATAAACGCAAAAAAAGTCATGTAAAAATCACCCTTGAAGGTGTGATAAACCACATCGTTTATCTCCTGCAAAAGCTTAGATGCAGAAACCGGCGTCTGGCTTTCAAAATGCCGCTTGGCATAGGACATACAGGAAGCCTGAGTCATGGCTGTTACGAGCGCCGAAGCCGCCCCGTGGCCGGTGACATCCGCGATGCACAACAACTCCACATCGTGCCCCAGATCAAAGTATCCCCACCAGTCGCCAGAACAATGTTCCGCCGGTCGATAGTAGGAGCAAACCTCAAGATTTTTCGTCTTGATGTGGGCAGGCGGGAAAAAGGCCTGTTGCATAATCTGCGCCGTCTCGAGCTCAGCTTCCAACTTGGCCCGCTCGGTTCTCGCATTCAGCACATCCGTAATATCGCGACCGACGGCGAGAATGAGGAGACCCCGGCGATCACTGACAGCCTTAAACGGCCTGAGGCTCCAGAGGACCTCCCGGACCTGGCCTTTGACCAGCAAGGCCTGGTTGAATTCTTCATCCTTGGATTCGCCGCTCATCGCCCCCAGGCGTCTCTGAAACACGTTCCACTCACTCTCGACAAAAAGAGGACGAAGATCGATTTCATGGAGGCTGTCATGCTCGACCGCAAGCCATTGGGCGGTCGTAGTATTCCCCCAGATAATGCGCCCATCCCGGGTCAGGAGACAGGTGAGATCGTGCATCTCATGAACGAGGGTTTCCATCGCAGTCTTGGCCCGCGTTAAATTCGTCACAACTTCGTGATTGGCGACCATCGTCGCGCTGGCGATTTGTTCTCTGGGGCTCAACGACATAGATGGGTTCCTCCTCGATCGGCCTCCCCATTATAGCCGCAAGCCGCATGGATTACATAGTCGCGCGTTTTCGGGCCAGGAGCGCTTCGCCATAAGGAATAATAAGACCAAAGACCAGAACGACCGCCACACCAAAGGCCGCCACGCTCGGCATGGACTCTTTGAGGAAGAGCGCGCCATAGGCCGTGGAGAACAGTGGCCCCATGTACTGGAGCGGGGACACCTGGGACGCCGGTGCGGAGCGAAAGGCACGGGTGAGGCAGTACTGAGCAAAGACCGCGGGCAGCACGGAAAGGATGAGCACTCCTTGGCCAGCCAGACTGCTGGGCAGATGCCAGCCTTTGAAGGCCAGGACCACGCCCGACACGATGCTGCCGCCAAGCCCCAGACTCAGCATGATCTGTTCACTTTTTATGCGTTTGAGTTGTCGAATGGAAAAGTAGGCGAGAGCCGCCAGCGGACCGCTCAACGCGGCAATCATCACATCAAAACCGGCGATAGCGCCGGCATGCTGCAATGCACCCCAGGCCACGAGCCCAATTCCGAGAAAACCGAAGACGACGGTGACCAGACGCAGCCGATGGACGACTTCTCCGGAGATTACGATCGCGAGAACGGTTACGTAGAGAGGACTGGAGTTCGAAAAAAGGGACGCCATACCCAGGGGGATGTGAAGAACTCCGTAGTAATAGGTGGTGAGACTCAAGACACCGATGATCCCGCGAGCCCAAAGCCAGAAGGATTCTTTGGAGCTGGGCTTTTCCCCGGGATCTTTTCTCAGGCGATAGAGACACCAGAGGGAAAGAGCTATAGAGCGATAGAACATGGGCTCCCACGCGGTCAGATGAAAGACTTCACCGCTCGTGGCAATCTCAACTCTTTCGGTGACACGGAGGAGAAACACATTGGTGCTGAAAAGGAATTGAGCGAGAATCATGAAGAGCAGGGCCTGAATGGGGTGATCGCCTCCATCCCCGGCCGCAATTGCAGTCGCATCCTGATTTTTGGGGCTGGACGAAAGAGATGAAGATAAATTCGAAGCCACGGGTCCGTCCCTTGTCAAAAGCATTTTCGATCTCGACTATACGGGAATTTCCCAGTATTTTCGAGCGTTAACGCCTCGGCCAACACCTAATTCTGCTAACTTCTCAGGCCTCACGCGTGATGTGAATTGCTGCTTTCAAGTGAAGGCCTATTATAGCGACGCAACCTACAGTCTTGCCTCACAGAGGACGGCGACCATGCTCGGCAATACGGCGCAATTGATCGCCCCGAGCTTTGCCGGTATCACGACACTCGTCGACCCTATCAGCCTTGCCGGATTTCCCGCAACGGGCTCTTCAACTCTTGATTCACGAATTGCCAAGTTCCTGAAACTCTACATAGCTGTAACGAACTTTCGGGCGACAGATCGGATAATGCTGCAAGATTATATTGAGCTTCTTCCAGTTGACACTACCACTCTGACTTCGTGTGCTCAGCACTTTCCGCCAGTGACTACTTGCAATTTCTGATAACGACTTAAGACGGTTAAGGCCATACGGAACCGCAAAGTAATTGTAGAAGCCACGGAGCAGTATAAATGCAGAATATTACAAATCAAAAAAAATCGAAATTACCTATGGTTGTTTCGATTTGGCTATTTTTGTTGGCTTCGATTTCATCAGGCCATCTTTTTAAAACACGAGTTTGCCCGAAGGTCCCGCAATATCTGACTCTTCGTACTCTCCTTTAAGAGCGAGGCCAAATCAGGCCTAAACAAACTCCAAGGAGATCTCCCATGTTACTTTCTGAAATCGACGTCAATCGCATCCTCGTTGAATCTGAAAACTCAGCCAATACTCTTCGTCAACTCTATCAACTCTCCAAGAGCCAACATAAAAAAGTCTCCTTTTCCTTTCTTTGCCGCCGCTGCGGAATCCCATCGAAAGGCTATTTGGCATTCGTCATGAGTGGCAAGCGCCGTCTCAATGTCAAGTACTGGACTCCCGTCTGTGACGCCTTCAAGCTCAACTATCAGCAGGCTGAAGTCATGCGTCTACTCCTCGAAGTCGATGCCGAACCGGCAAAACGCCTACTCTATGACGAACGCATGCAAACACTGAGAGCTCAACTCCTCTGTTGAACGCTGCTGCCGCCTCAGCAGCTTCGTCAGGCCCGGGCCCCATAATCGAAGAATTTCAGGATAGCTGCTTCGCCGGAAGCGACCTTAATCCTCAAGAGTGCACCGGTGCAGGGCGCTGCAAAAGGCGCCCACCAAACAGCGAGCGCCTCAGATTTCTCTAAAAATTATTTCACAACGCTAACAACCTTAGTGCGATCGGCAGCGGAGCCAAATCCTACGGTTGTTCCAGGCAAGTTGATCGCAACGGTAGGAGCGATGTCAAGAACTTGCCATTTCCACTGCTTTTCAAGATATTTTCTCCAGAAGTTTTGCATAGCAGCGGGAAGTAGATCGACAACGCCAACGGTGACGACAGCTTCGAGTTTTCCGCCCATGGCTTTGACTTCAAGAGGATTAGCCTTAAATATGCCAAAGGCTTTCTCTGTGAGGTCGATACCCAGCTCGGCATAAACAGGCTCTTTTGCGTCAAACAAGCGAACATTCCCAGATAAACCGGCTTTCGCGATACCCGAGGCGACCGCTGCTCCCAAATCCAGCTTCGAGAAAAAGGCTGCACTAGGGTTGAGACTGAAGGCAATAGAACTGCGAGATGGCACAAGCTCAGGAATACCTTGGATAGCGACTTCGCCACCGACCCCTGCCGTACCGTAGAATCCAACCGCGCTCAAGGCCGTTCCAGGAATTGCATAGGTGTAGTCACGGGTCACCTGATAGTTTATGGCTGAGCTCAGCTTGCCTTCCTGCATTGTCTTGCCGATGGAGCGGATACTGTAGGAGCCGTTAACCGGTTTACGACCCATTTTGACGACCACATCCACTACGACGAAAGACTTCGATAAGGCGTGGCCGTAGATGAAATAATCTGCTGACAGACTCCCCGACTCTTCGGAGCCATTGACAACGAGGTTACTTTCAAGAGCCAGAGCGGCTTTGTTACCGATGAGAGTGGTGCTATTTTTAGAGAATGGGGCCAGGGGGCTTGATTTATGATTCTTGGCAATGAAATCGGCCATGTTGAAACTGAATGCGGACGGCACGCTCCGGACGAGACCACCCAGTCCTTTGGTTTCCGACGATTCTTGTTTGTCCTGTTGACCACAGGCGGTCAAAGTCATGAGACCTAAGGCAAGTATTGATGTTCCTAGCATTTTCTTCATGGTGTGCTCCAGGCGTGAGAGGTTGTACAACCACTTCTAAGCAATTGCTGTTCCATCACATCGCAAGGAGGAATTTTAGTGACTTAAGGTCTTAAATGCTGACTAAATAGCAGTCGACCGACCAAGTTTTCGACAAAATCGCGACAGCTTCGCCTTGTTGCCAGCTCAATCAAGGCCTTAAAGACTGCGCAGCAGACTATCGGCGTAGCCGCAGACCTCTGTCCTGCCAAAGTTTGCAGAAAATTTCTGCATAATTTTTTTAGCATCCTCACTGCCTCGATTGGCTAGGGCTCTCAATACATTTTTGAGAATAGCGATATCGCTTTCTGTAAAAAAGATTTGTTCGTAGGCACTGAGCTCGGTGCCGTTCAGAATTCCATAAGTCAAAGCCTCAGACGCTTCTTCTCGAACCCGCACATCCGGATCGTGCTGTATAGCAAGCGCTTCGAGATTGGCAAATGCCTGTACGATGGTTCGATCGATCGTTAGAGCCGTTTCGGTTTTCTGTTGAGAGATATGGAGTGGCTTCATACTCAAAGAGCCGCTCGATCCTTGATCGAGCGGCTCTTGATAAATCATGCTTTAAATTTTTTTCTTGCTGTTGGAACATCTTTTTGGAAAAAGCCTGCTCCAACTATTGGTGAGATTCAACGCACGATATTACTTTGGTTCGCACCATTCAGTATCGCTCCCTTGAAATGGATGCCGGCCAAGCTTTCAAACCCCCAAAGGTGTGATATTTTTAGCCTGGAGAGTCGAAAGATCGGCTGACCCATTGCTCATGCCATCGACGATCTGACGGTAAAGATTCGGCGTTCCACCGCCATTGGCACTGGTGTTGCCGGTCTTGCTAAAGGTTCCGCCCAGCTTGCCTATGATCACGCAAGGGATATCCGCAGTCGGATGCCCCTGATCAAAGCGACCGTCTTTCATGTGCGCGCCGCCTTCACTGATATAGACAATTGCAGAATCCTGCAGAAGATCAGTAGGACCGCTCGCCATTTGATTGGCCAACTGAGCGATACGGGTTTGGCAGGCACCGGTCCATTGGAGATATTCTTGTGCTCTACCGCCGTGAATCGTACCGTGGTAGCCCTCCGAATGATTGTCGCCAAAGGCGACCGTTATAATGCGCATCATATCGCAAGCAGCGATTTGATAGGCAATGTCGAGAAAGACCTTATAGCGTTCGTGATTATCGCCGGGATCTGAGACCTTGGGCGTCGATCCACAGAAGGCCGGGGTCGAGCCCGACGCTCGCCCGTCGGGATTCGAGTTCATCGCCTGGGTGCGTTTCTGCAGTTCAATCAGAGAATCAAGATATTCTTGGAAGATCACCTTGTCGGAACCAAGCTTGTTTTGCACTGATTTGACATCCTCAAGACAGGGATCGATCAGACTCATCTTGCCCGCCTGGATCGCCGCGGCATCACTCGGATTCACGCTTGTCATAGACTTGCCAAAAATAGTATTCACTGCGGTTGCAGGATTTCGAAAAATGTCCAGAGCGCCGCCAGTCGAATCGCGACCGTAGGCGGATCCGTTGCTGCCGTTGCCTGAGACTGCACTGAAATGGATCGACTCGAGACCGAGGGTTGAAAAGAACGATGGTGTGTTACTCTTACCACGGGTTGCAAAGCTGAGGAACGCTCCCTCGCCACCGTGCCAGTCCTGGTCGGCCGACGCATTCTTTAAGCCGCTGACAAACTGTCCGTATTTAGAGTAGACGGCTGGATTCAGGGTGTTTTTAAAATTCGATTGAGTCGTGTCAAAGTTTGCATGCCCGTTGGGGTTCATGCAAATGATGAGCTTTTTGGTGGAGACGGCACCGAAGGCCTGCGTATCGTAGAAAACGCGGCTCAATGCGGCAGCTATCATGGAATTGCTTAAGTAGCGATTGAAGGATCGTCGACTGATTTTAGGACTCATGTTATTCCCCTGCCGTTCTGCGATTGATAAAGCCCTGGTCCGTGAGGAGCGCGCTAAATAGAGACGTGAAGGTCAGTCCTTTCGCTGAGGCCTTCCTGATGCTGCCGCTAATCGTACAGCCATCGGCAGCCGACTCGACTCGAGCGTTGATATAGCGAAAGAGCTGAACGGTCAAACAAACTTGAAAGTCCTTACTGCTGGCCATCGCATTATTCAGCCCACCGACTCCACTGTAGGGAATCTTACGCCCGTTGCTCTCGATCAGAACACCATCGGCTACGACCGGCTTCATGTGATCGTCGAGACTTCGGAACTGGCCAGTGGAGCCGATTTCCTCGAGACCGAAGCCAACTCCGTTGACGAACTCATGACAGCCCCCACATAGCGGCGAGGACTTACTGACTTTGTCGAAGAAGTGCGCAACGGAGTCGTTCGGATCGATTTGGGTGTTGGCGACTTTGATGGCTTCAGCAAGATTCGGTGGAGTCGTCAACGACTGGCACATGAATTCAGCCATAATCGCTTCCCCTCTGCGTGGAATATTGGTCGTCATCATCGAACTGATCCCCGCCATGTATCCGGGCTGGCTGATCAGGCCTTGACGACCATCGGTCAGCTCGAGCTTTTTCAAATTAGCGCCTAGGCCAAGTGAACTTGGAATCAAGCCTTCGATGGGAAATTTGAAGATATTGCCCATCGCCTCGTTGCCTACGGTAAACTTTGATTTAAAGATTCCGTCGATGCTGTCCTGCTTGGTTCGGATCAGATAATAGAGGTAGTTGCTGCTTTCATTGATCAGCTGGGACCTGGCTTCATCAGAAAGTTTCTTTTCGGTCGAGAAAGTTTTGGACTCGATGAGGCGGGACTTGAGCCAAGCCTTCACGAAGCGTTGGACGCCTCGGTAGAATTTGGGATCTTCGATCATTTTCGCGACCTGTCTCTCTATGTCAGCCTTGGCGCGAAGGCCGTCAGCATTCGCGAGATCCTTCAGTTCGCCAGTGACGGGAGAATCCCAAAGGGAGTCGGCTAAGGAACTTGCCACTTCCCAGCTGCTGAGTTGGCCGCTTAAACCAAGATTGCTGCGGTAGAGAAAATTATGCGACAGCAGTATCCGCTCCAGCATGAGGCCGAAACCCAGCTTGTTAGCACCGGATTTTTCAAAGAAGGCGAGCAGGGCTGCGTTGTCTTCTGGGTTTGAAGGTTTTTTCCAGAGGGCAGGAAGCTTATCGTTGAGCCATTTCGCTACGCAGGCTTTGGCTGATCCATCATTGCAGGAGATAATTTTTTCGGCCTGACTTGCAACGATCTGATCGGCAAGAATTTTATTCGCGCTCGTATACTTTAAAAGGCGCTCAATCGACATTTTATTATAGTTCTGCAAGTGATCGTAATCGGAATAGGGTACATTGGACGGAGGCTGAGTCTGCGGAGGCAGATTCGTCTCAAACGATTCAGCATTGAGGTTGGCTCCCAGCACTTCGTTGATCGTTTGAATCCATTCTTTTCGCGTGATAATTCGGGACTGAGGCTTGCCCTTAACTTCGGCTGGGCAGTTGTTGCTATCGACGGCTTTGACAATCGCTGCGAAATTTTCGTTGTGATGGCTGAAGTCAGATCCATCGTTTGGCATTGCATCCTGAGCGTCGGTCTCAGTGTCGTTAGGGACTTCTGCGCCTTGAGCCGGCTTTTTGTTGTTGGGCCTAGCAGGATTCGGCGGGCTGGTGCATTGCGTACTTAACGTACCGATGAGAATCAAGGTGATAACGATTGAAGGTTTTAACCAGCTTTGTTTTGTGGCAGTCATTTGCTTCACTCTCCGTTGCTTCGTATCAGACCCGGCTAGACTTCGATTCGTCGAGCGTCCGCAAACCGATGAGGACATGATCGACATAAAGTACTGAGGACTTTAATGACTTTTAGAGGGGAGAAAGATAAGACTTTTAATTTCGATGTCTTAGAAGTTTTATTTGGGGGAGGTTTTGAGGAATTTAATTCGTTATGGCGACGACCTTTCAACTAGGATCTAAGGAATTAAAATGAATGGGCCTTGGCGAAATGTCATGCTGCAGCGAGATTGCTGTTGAAGTTACTAGAAATCTTTCGCCCGTAAGTATCGCTGCAACCCTCCGTTGCCATTAGACAGAAAAATTTCTATTCAGGTTTTTCCAGAATTCTGCCGATCCGTGGCTCAGCTTGACCGAAACCCTTTTCAGTCAGCGGCTAGGGAGATCTTTATGAAAGACCTAAAAGAGTTCAAATATCAACATCAGCTCGATGGCAGCAATCTACACCGGAAGCCCTCAGGGGCCCGCTTTGGTGTGATCTCAGGCATGTTGCTCGGCGCTCTTGCTGTCGGTGTTCTCTGGCCTGCTGGTGTGAAGTGGGTGGCAAAAGAAAAATCCGCCGCTCATGCGATGCCCGCAAAAAAACTCATAGCTATGAATGAAGTGACAAGACCAATCGATATTACGCGCAGCCCTTCTCAGGAAAAGTCAGCACCAAAAGAAAAAATCGTAGAAGACAAAATCATCGAAGCCGAAGCAGCCCCCAAAACGGGTTCTGCAGGGGTCACGAAGAAGGTCGCTCGGGAGGCTCCTGCGACAAGAGCCAAATCATCACCATCGATCCCCGGCAAAAACAACAAAGTCGCTGCGAAACCGGTCGCGGTCAATATTTCTAAAAAAACTCCTAAAGGGATTGAAAAAGAGAAAAAAACGCCAGTCAATGTAGCTAAGCTTGAGGCGTCTGCAAAAGCTGCTCTGCCTTCCCGCGCTGGTGATACTCTGGAAGAAACCCAAACAGTCATGAGTGCTGACGACGTTCAGGCCAAGACGGATGCCGCTCTATTCAAGTCAGATGTTGCAAGCAACGAACCTGCCGACGTGGCTCTCGTTACGATTTACAATGCCCAGTACGAAAAATCGACTCTGGCCAGTTGCAAGGCGCACTGCCTTCTTAATGCGAAAGATGCCAAAGGCAATACAATCAATGCGGTGATCAGCGGTCCGAACTTTGCGGATATCCTCACGGAGCATGCCGGCACAATCAACATCACCGGTAAAAAAACCAACATAAAGAATGTCGATGTCTTCATGGTGCAGAGCATCACTTTCAATCTTTCTTCTCAAAAGCCCGTAGACCCAACTGGCAAAACAGTTTCAGTCACTCCCACTCAGATAAAAAAAGATGTCGCTCCGAAACGTCCCTATCAAGGCGGCACTGAGGCCTACGAAGACCTCAGTTCGGATCCAGTTCCGCTGCGCTAATTTTGCAAGATCAAGGAGCACATGCTTTTACTGGCATGTGCTCCTTTTTATTTTGGCCTTAACTCAGCCTCTTTCGCTTCGCATAATTCGCTGAAAAGGGATGGACTGGCCATTCTAACGGCCAAACGATCTCCGAAAGGCCCCTAACTTTCTGAAATAATCGAAATGTCCCCCCCACCTCTGGTCTTCACAAAGATTTTATTTTATGTTGGTACGAATTTCGCAGGTTCGGACTGGGGACGCTTTATGCTCAAGGACTTGAAAAACTTGGTAGACGACTGGTTGAAGGACAGAAGCACACGCAATCTGTCGCTTCTGTCGAGACAGTCTGGGGTTCCCTACCCCACGCTTAGACGCGTCTACCAACAGGAAAACAGCCCGACTCTCGAGACAGTCCTCGCACTTCTCAGTATCGTGGCTCCGGGAGACCATGCTCTTAGCTTTCTAAACAAACATTTCAGTTCTGTCGGCAGTTGGGTTTCCAAGCTGGTCAAAGGCCTTGATACTCAGTTTCCGACCGCGGACATCCACGAAGAACTGCGCGATCGCATCAGTTTCGCCATCATCACCCTCGCGAGCGCCCAGGGCACGACCCGCGCCCTGGTCGAGAAGAAGTTTGGTGACTACGGTGTAGAAAAGCTCAATCGCTTGCTGGAAATGGATGCCATATATGAAAAAGATGGGCGTTTGTTTTTCCGTTACGAAAACTTCACTGTCATCGATTCCCGTCTCATACTCGAGCAGATCAAACACACGGTTGAACTCTTCGATGTAAAACAGGTTGGCGATCCAGCGGTCTGTGCCCAGTTGCATACGGAAGGCCTGAGCGATTCAGGTGTTACGCAACTTGCACGGCGCATCAGTGAGTTCGAAGAGGATTTGCAGCGGATTTTCATGCGCGAACGAGGGACTAACGTAGTCATGCTCAGCTATATTTCCAGCTTTTTACATAAAGAATGAATTCTATGAAGAAACTATTATTGGTTCTCGTCACTTTATGTCCCTCTCTCGTATTCGCTGGCCAACACTCTGGCCTCGGCGGCGGCACACCACCTGCGCCTCCGTCTCCCGACACTCCGCCAACGGACTCGGCTTTCGAAGAGTATAATTGTTGGATTCAACAACAGATTGAAGATGCTCTGAGACAACACCCGCCTCAGCCGCCTCAGCCGTCTCAAAAGTAAATCTTTCGCCGATATAAAAAGAGAGGCTAACACCTGGGTTAACCTCTCTTTCTTTCGTTGATAAGAGCCTGAGCTTACGCACCAGTTCCTGTATGAGCATCCTGAGCCACTTCAAAACGATAACGGCTGAGATTGTGGAAAAGGTCAGGCTTGTCCTTTTTAAGTCTCTCCACGGCCTTGCCATTAAAGAGCTCCGCACTCGCCTTCTCATAGTTCCCATCAAGGAACGCCGCTTGAATCAGCTTCATCTCAGCCCATTTTTGGGTGACCAGAGGCGTGAATTCCTTTTGATCGTTAAATTCTTTGTCGAGCGCTTGAACGAGTGCACGACTCTTGTCGTTTGACGCCGGAATCATAGTCGACCGCAGCCAGGTATTCTTCAAAACGGTGATGATCGTACTGTTCAGGTAACCAAAGTCCTTACCGTGCAGGGCCGCTTCGTCTAAGGAACGATTGAGGGCCTGGATAGCCCTTTCCTTCTGACCATTTTGCAAATAGAGTTGGGCGAGATCCTGCCATTCCTTTAACTTCTGGTCACTCAAGGTTTCCGCTTGGAAGTGGAGTTTCTTCGCGTTGTCAATGATCGTCGGGTAGAGCGCGAGACGCTCCTCCAGCGCTTTGACTTTCCTAGACAGATCGACGCCAAACGCTTGGGCGACAAGACCGAGTGCGATAAATCTCAATTTAAGAGGCTGGATTTTGAGTGCTGGGGCATCCGCGTCTTCGATTTTGGCTTTCGCTGAGATCGACTGAAGGACGCGCGCTAGCTGCGCTTCCGCTTCGGCCCCCTTTCTCTGCGCTATGAGTGCATGGGCATAACCGAGACGAACCGAAGGTGTCATAATTTCTGGAGAAAGTTTCTTGAAAAGCTTCTCGGCTTCAAGATTCTCCCCGGCATTCCAAGCATAAAAGGCAGTTTTTTCCTGAAAGGCAGGAAGAATTTGAGCTGGCGGATTGAGCCCCAGAGCCGTCTTCATCGTCTGATACGCATCGATGCTTCGGTAACTCAGGTACATGGCTTTGGCCTTCAACCAGAGCACAGCGAGTTCTTCATCACCCGAGAAATAAGCTATATTTCCACGTTGAGTCAGAAACTCGGACGCGAGGGTATAGTTGCGAATCTTGAGGTGAAGCACACCAAGGTTTTGCAGAGCGGAGGCCTGCACCCGATCATTCTGCAAAGCGCCGTCGATCGCAAAGAGATAAGCTTTGTGGGCTTTTTCAGCCAAATTCGCGTCGTATTTGAAGCCTTTTATGGTGAAGTCCAGTTGCTTCTGATAGAGGAAGCCGAGGAAGAGATACTTCACCCCGATACCCAAATGGGAATCGTCGATCCGTTCGATCGCGCCTGCAGCTTCTTCATAATCCTTGGCCTCAAGAGCCTTGGCGGGCTTGACGACCCTTCTTAAAGTCTCGATAAAGACCTTGCTCTCGGGCTTTATCAAACCCTGAGAAATCATGTTGTCATAATTCTTGGTCAGTTCAGGCCATTTATCCAGGTTGAGAAGACTGTGCTGGTAGTGCGACTCGAGATCATCGCTAATGCGGATCGAGTCGTAGAATGCCCCGATCGCGAGGTTTTTCTCGGGACCTTTCGCGTGATAAAACTGGTAGGCAAGGTCCAGACTATTTTGTCTCATCGCTTCGACAGCGTAAGGATATTCCTTGGATTCCCGCTTTAAATAACTCAACCACAAACTCACGATGTCGGCCATGTCACGACTTCTCTTGTTTTGGTAGAGCACGACTATGGAGCGGTTAAAGAGCAGGCGCATTGCAAAGTAGTCATCCTTGAGCTTCTTCACGCGATTTACGATCGAGCGATAGTTCGCCAGGACATCCTGTTTGTTTTTGCTTTGAACGAGTTTATAGAGATCCATCTCATTGTCGAGCAGGTCCGTGGCAGGCTCTTTGAGCTTGAGTTTCAAGGCCGCAATCGCCTGACTGGGATCGGACGAGGACAGCTCGCTGAGCCAAAGCGAAAGAAAGTAGAGGCGATTTTCTTCGCTCCCCTCGACCTGGAGAACACGCGCTTCTAAAAACTTGGGGTATTTTTCCTTAAGACTGAGTTTCGCGAGACGATTCTGCAGATAGAGACCGAGTTCGTCTCCGAACTGAAGCTTTTGAACTTTGCTTTGAGCGGAATCAAACTGGTTCGCGAAAAAATCGAGATAGGCATCGGTTAAAGCGCCGGCCTGCCCTTTGGGAAGTTTGGCGAGGAGCTTTCTTTGGTCGCGAATGAACTCAGCAAAGGCGCCGAGGTTCTTTTTTTGCGGAAGGACCTCCCAACGCGCATAGGAATTGAAGAGTATTTGCCAGGCCTTTAGATCGTCGTGACCAGGTCCCCGAGCAAGAAGAGATTGCACATAATAATCAGCGGGTTGATACTCACCAGCAAAAACAAAGTTTTGCATGAGGCGTTCTTCGTACTCAGCATCTGTCAGCTTAAAGAGGCGGGCATGAAGATGATTGAGAAAGAGAATGCGGTCGGAATAGGACCTGGCCACCCGATGAGCTTCATCCAGGTCCTCTGCGATCCAGGAGGTTGGAACTGTACCGTTCAAAGGCCCGCGATAGATGTCGAGCGCGCCTTCAAAGGCACAGGTCATATAGAGATATTGTTTGGATGGATAGGGAAAAGAACAGTTCTGATCAAGGGACGTGATCTGGATCGGCTTTACATCACCCGTCTGCGATACATCATAGCGATAGATCGCGGCGGCATCCCGACCATCGATTTGCAGATCCCGATTCGAGTCAAGCATGTATTGGGCGAAGTAGAGATAGCGCCCATCGGCTGAGAAACGGGAAGGCCCCGTCAGACCAGGGAGGTCGACGAGAAGGGTGCGAAGGATCTTCCTTGCGCTCACTTCATAGAGTACAAGTTCGTTCTTTTTACCCTTGAAAATCAGGGTTTTCCCATCTGGAGAAAGATCGGGGGCGTAAAGCTCGCCTTTGAAGATGGTCTCAGTGGACTTCTTGCCCAAGTTGTAGATCTGAAGCTGGGACATTCGTCCGCTGTCATCCGAAGAGATATAGGCCAGACGGTCATTGCCAAGCCACACGGGAGAATGGTCCACCACACCCTTTTTGGTGATGCATTCGATCTCTTTGTCGCGGAGCAGACAGATGTCACCCTTCGCATCATTCTTAAAGTAGTTGATTGCCAGGATCTTACCGTCTGGACTCAAAGCTGGGGTCTTGGCATCCGCATCACTCGCCGTTATCGCCTCATTCAATCCCGTTTTGAGATTGAGGCGCATGATCTGGGACGACAGGTTTTCGCTCCGGGTATAATAGAGAAAAGCCTCGGCTTCATCGACCGTCGCCTGGAAATTATCGTAAGGCCCCACAGTCATACGTTTCAGAGGCAGAAGGGCTTGGGCTTTGTCGTCAGCACGAAGCCCCGTGGACAAGCCGAGTGTCATAAGCAACATAAGTCCCAGAGCGGGCGTTAGTCCTCTTAATTTCATCTTGGAACTCCTCACTTTTTAACTTTGTCGTCGTGAGTCATGGAGAAGATCTGTCGTGATTCAATGCTGTCACGCGTTTTCTCCAAGGCTGCAGGTCCGGGTTTCAGGGCGGCCTCCTTGTATTTTTGATCAAGCTCAGGCCATTGGCCGCTGGCTTCGAGTTCCAATACGGTTTGACGATCGATCAGGTAGATGTCAGGCACACAAGCCGTAAGCAGCAGAGTTGAAGTGAGGGCTAAGAGAGAAAGAAAACGCATCATTGACCTCCAGTCTGTAAAAATTTCTCCAACGTCAGCAACTGCTCACCAGCGTTAGCATTGATAAAAGCTGTCAGGGGAATGGAACGAATCGAAAGGTCGGTGCTGACAGCTCCGCCCAGACCGATCAGGAGATCCATCAAGCCTTGTTCCATCGAAATGGAAACGAGACTGGGATAGGCAACCTGGAGGGCGCGCCTCGCCGTCATCATCTGGGTGTCCTTGTAATCGGGATCGAGGACATCGATCATCGACAGCAATTGATTACGGCCGATCGAAGTCACATCGATTCGTCCCGTGGCCAGACGTTTGCGTATATCGAAATTAGTGGCAGCACGCCCGCTCAGTTCGTCTTCCACCTTCCCCCGTCGGGCCGGCTCTTTGAGAAGCTCGAGCTGAAGGTTGGAGAAGCGCCCGAGAAAACCAAGCTGGAGGCGCTCGGGATGAAGGTCGACGAAGACCCGGCCCAAGGCACTGCCATTCAATAAATTAGCCTTCATATCATTGAGAAGAATCAGGTTTTGCCGCAGCTCAAAATTGCTGAGCAGAGGCCCGGCCACGATATGCTTAAAGCGAACTTTGTTGATTTTGAGCCCAATTCTCTGGCCGAGATAAGGGTCGATATTTTCAAAATCAACCCGGGTGAAAGGGTTCTGCGTATTGAGGTAGAGAAAGCCGATACGTCCCTTCTCATCGATACTCAGTTCTTCGGCGAGACTCAGCTTGCCATCCATGCCGTCGACTTGAATGTCGCCGTAGGTAAAGGAGAGTTTGTCAAATCTCGGCTCCGACTGGAAGGCCAAAACTTTCTTGTCGTAGAGCGTGATTGTAAACGGGACTTCGAATCCGCCCGTTCCCTTAAGACCGGCAATGTTTCGGCCCGGGGGCAGCTGACTTTTGAGACTGCCCTCAAAGCCGCCTCGCCCGGTACTCAGCGTGACGTCACCCTTGCCTCTAAAGGCAACGAGAGCGCCATCGACATTCGCCAGGAGCTCGTTGACCATAAACTTGTCCTTCTGGAGGACTTGGGCCTTGAGTTTTAAGGTCAGGTTTTGAATGACATCCTTAACCTGGGCGGCGCTCTCCATCAGAGGCTTTACTGCCTTGATCGCAGCCAAAAGCTGGATATCCACTTTATCCTGAGTGCCGATGTTACTGACTTTCACAACGAGCTTGGATTCCAGTTTGGAAACCGTGGCAAGGTCTTTCGCTTCAATCGAGGCGGCCTTCACATGCGTGCTGACGCTCGCCTGTGCGTTGGCCAGCTTCGCCACAGTTTCAACACTTAACGGCTGCAGAAGACGATATTTGACCTTATGGTCGCCCTGGCTCAAAGTCTGGAAGGAACGAAGCTCCGCATTCAGATGCGCAGGCTCCCAGTTTTTGACATCGCGAATACGTTGCTGAGGATAATGCAGGACCGCCTCGTCCTGACTCTCCAGTACGAGATCGCCGACATCGTCGAGAATTTCAAGACCCGCGACGTATTTCTTGATCGAAGGATCCACTTTTAAAGTCAGTTTATCCTTCATATATATACGTTTCGGGGATTCGACAGCATCCACACTCAGAACGAGCAGTTCCTTGCCATTGAGTTTGGTTATGCCGCTGAGCTGCAAAGACAAAAGATCCTTGAATTTAGCCGCAAAGTTGAGTTCCTGATCGAGTCCGATCGCTTGTTTCAGAGCCTTGTGATGAAGCTGCTCCGCATGGACGAGAACTTGGCCCTTGGCTGCCTTATCTAAGGTATTGGCATCCAGTCGGACATTCAGTTTTTGAAATTTCACGATCGCATTGTCGATCTCGGCGGTCTGTAAAATATCAAAGGATAACTTGTTGGTTATGGTGAGTTTGCTCCAGTCATGAATATCTTCCAAAGGTTCACTGTGCAGGACTCTCACTTCGATATCGATCCCGGCACT
>JACMPP010000003.1 GCA_014377445.1 Oligoflexus sp. | reverse complement strand
CTTGGCCTTCTACCCGCCTTCGGCGGCACGCAGCGTTTGGCTCGCTCGGCCGGTCTCTTCAAAGCGCGCGAAATGATCTTTACCGGCAACTTCTATAGCGCTCAGGATCTTAAAGACGTTGGTATCGTCGCTAAGGTTTGTGCGCCTGATGCTCTGCTAAGCGAAGCGGAGACCATGGCCGCAACGATCGCCACACGCAGTCCCATCGGTATCGCTGCCGCGAAAAATGCTATAAACAAAGGATTTGATCGCCTGCTTAGCGAAGGCCTTGATGTCGAAGTTCAGTCCTTCGCGAAACTATTTAATACTGCGGATCAAAAAGAGGGTACTTCGGCCTTCGTTGAAAAACGCAAACCGAATTTCACGGGCAAGTGAACGGAAAATTTCTGGAAATGTAACGAATCATAGAGCTAGATCGAATAAAGGCTGCAACGATTCGGCAGCCTTTACTTCCTTACTGAGTTCTCTGACCTTCCAGCTCACAAAGTATTCCAGTAACCTGACCTTCTTTCATGGACTGCCAGAAAATATTCATCACGTTCTGATCAATCGCGATCGTCGCTCGTTCTCCCGACCCTTCGAGATGCATTCCTCCATCAAAGACAGTAACGGTATAGCGTCGCGTAAAACCAAAATTATCGTAAAACTGGGCGAATAATTCTCGCCGTTGGTCGTCAAAGCCAAAGACAGCAAGTCCACTGTGCTTTTCCTTGCCAAAGCTTCGATTCCAGCGATAAGTCATGAACCTACCGCCATCCAGCCACTCGTAAACTTCTGTGCCTGTTATGCGTGTCGTAGGATCGTCAGGCATCATGGGTCCATTTTGACCGCTTACAGTCCAGATCCCGACAAAATCTTCCAGAGAGGTGATCGCATTCCGGCGAATGAGCTCTAATTCAGAAAAATTCTTGAGATTTACAATCGATGTGAATTCTTCATGCATGGTTAGTTCTCCCGAGTCGTGCACTCAAAAAGCAGCCATCTGCTCAATTCCCACCTTCACGGAACTTGCCATATTTGGCTAGCATGAAATAAAAGAGTCAGACCAAATTTGGCCTGACCTTGAGTATTTATCCAGAAATAATGGATCAGCCTGGAATCGCTTTGGGATCCATCCAGAAAATTTCCCAAATATGGCCGTCAAGATCTTTAAACCCATCCTGATACATGAAGCCGTGATCTTTCGCTTCAGAGTAACGCGTTCCACCCGCCTTGATCGCCTTGTTTATTTTAGCGACGACCTCTTCCTTTGAATCGCAGGAGAGTGCGATAAGCATCTCTGTCGACTTGTTGGCATCGACGATGGGAAGTGGCGTGAACATACTGAATTTTTCATGCTCGAGAAGCATCGAGAAGATATGCTCTCCGATAATCATGCAAGCAGAGGCTTCATCCTGAAAATGAGGATTGAATGCGTAACCAAGCTCGCTAAAGAATGCTATAGATTTCTTCAGATTTTTTACCGGCAAATTAACGAAAATTTGAGTTCCCACGGGCGTACTCTTTTAAAAATGAAAGGGTTTATGCGTGTCTTTAACTTTTTAGGAAACCAGATTTTTTAGATCGGGCCTGTATTTCATTTCTTCTGCTGGGTGCGCTCTCGCAGCTTATGTTCAACCTCACGAAGCTCACCTGTCGGATCACATTCTGCAAAATCTCCGGTGTCAAACACCCGACGAATTTCCAATTCGGAATCTTCTATCATCGGATTGGGACAACGTTTCACCCATTCGATCGCTTCTTCCATGGAATTGACTTTCCACATCCAGAAACCGGCGATGAGTTCTTTGGTTTCAGCGAAAGGGCCATTGACGACAGTTCTTTTATCGCCCGAGAATTTCACCCGAAAACCGGCTGACGAGGGATGGAGACCTTCGCCCGCTTCCATGATGCCCGCATTGACAAGTTCTTCATTGTATTTGCCCATTTCACGCAAGAGCGTCTCGCTCGGCATTTCTCCGGCTTCCGATCCCTTGCTGGCTTTGACGATAACCATAACTTTCATAACTGACCCTTTCTCGGTTTGATCGTTCCAATCTTTCCATGGCACTTGGGATTTGACATCTCCCTCCTGCCTTCCCTAATAAATCGAACAAGGACCTTTTTTTTCGACAGGCGACATGAAATTTTTTTGAAGAAAAAAAACAATAATTTTCAGAGACTTAGGGAAATATTCGGACGTTCACCTGTTTTTATCATTCGACTTTGACAATAGGAAGCCCTGGCACATCATAAATGGGCCGGATTTCTACCGTTCCCCTTTGAACACCCGGGAGGCGACCGGCGATCTCCATAGCCTCGTCGAGATTTGCGACATCGATCAGAAAGTATCCACCCAGTTGCTCTGTTGTTTCGGCAAATGGACCATCTATGACTTCGCGCTTGCCCTGTCTCAATCGAATACTTGTTGCTGTTGCCACCGGAAGCAAAGGGGAGGCGCTAAGGTATTGCCTCTTGCTATCAAGCTCACGGCAAATCTTTGCCGAATCCTGAATACATTGCTCCCGCTCGGCATCAGTCCAGTCCGCTTCTTTCGAATAGATAAGCAAAAGATATTTCATGAATTTCCCTCATAAGATGTTCAAAGCAAAAACTTAGTCTAACGCTTTCAGGCGCTTCTCCAGAAATCTTCGTTCCGGTTCCTGGCGGGAAAATGTGATGGCCATGGAGTAGGCAGCCTTCGCCTCGTCGTTTCGAGCCAAACGCCGGCACATATCCGCCTTGGCCGCATAGGCCAGGTGATACCTTGTCAATTCACCCCGATCTAGAATCGCATTCATAAGCCTAAGACCGACCTCAGGACCATCGCGCATGGCAACAGCGACAGCACGATTCAACTCGACAACAGGGGATTCCATGCCGCTTAATAGCAGATCATAAAGGGCAATGATCTGCCCCCAGTCTGTCCCCTCTACAAAATGGGTATCGCTATGAACCGCCGATATTGCGGCTTGAACAGTATAGGCCCCGCCCTGTCCCGACCGTAAAGCACTTTCGACCAAAGCCTTTCCTTCGGCAATCAAGCTCGCATTCCAGAGGGAACGGTCCTGATTCTCAAGTAGAATAATATAGCCATCCCTGGAACTGCGGGCTTCACGGCGCGATTCGTTTAAAAGCATCAGGGCCAGGAGACCAAGCACTTCTGCATCGGGAAGGAGTTCTGCAAGGAGTCGACCCAGGCGTATGGCTTCCTGCGAAAGATTGGGCCTCGTGAGGACATCGCCGAAAGATGCCGAATAGCCTTCGTTAAATTCAAGATAAATCACGGAAAGGACAGAGTCCAAACGGTCGGGCAATTCCTTCACGCTGGGTATTTCATAGCGAATTTTTGCCAATTTGATCTTGGATTTACCGCGCACAATGCGTTGCGCCATGGTGGGGGCTGTCGTGAGAAAGGCTTCAGCGATCTCTTCGGTCGTAATCCCGCAGACCTCACGCAATGTGAGAGCCACTTGCGTGCTCGGTGCAAGAGCGGGGTGGCAACAGGTAAAAATAAGTCGAAGATGATCGTCTTTAAAACGACTTTCGTCCCAGTCCTCGATCGTTACTTCCTGGTCCATCGTCAAGGATAACTCGGGAATGGACTTCTCAAAACGATTGCGTCGCCTGATAACATCGATAGCCTTGAAGCGGCCACAACTGATCAACCATGCTTTAGGATTTTCAGGAATACCATCTTTGACCCATTGCTCGAGAGCTGCAGCAAAAGCCTCGTGCAAGGCCTCTTCCGCAAGTTCAAAATCAGACACCATTCTCACCAGACTTGCAAATACGATCCTACCTTCGCTGCGGTAAACTGCATCGAGCTTCTTGTGGATCAGTGAAACAGGATCGATCGGCACGTCTTGACCCTCTCCATGGTGACCCGAAGGTCCGAGAGGGAGATTTTATAGCAGTTGGCTAAGGAGTTGAACCGAAGATTTAGAGGGTAAACTAAGCTGACTTGGAATTCTCTTTATCGCTTACCACAGTTAGAGAGTCCTGTTCCCGGCCAGTAGGCGTGACTTCCAGAGGGGACAGTCCTGCTTGACTGGCTTTTATCCGCGTACTTGGAGCCCCCGAACGGAAGCCTTTACGCTTCATGTCACCCCAACTGTGCCCGCCTCGTGCCCAGCGATACATGCCGCGGACTCGCCAATAAAGATGCAATTGACGATAGCCGATCTGCTCCACAACTGAGCCTATCATCAACTTCAGGAGATCACTTTGCGCCGTGTAGCGCGTAAAGGTCAGCTGATCGATTACGAGCGCTGTGAAATTCATCACAATTCCGAAGAGATTCGTGACTGCGGCAAGCAGCACAACTTCATGCCACACAGACCAGCCCATTACAAAGGCCAGGGCGAGCAGAAAATAGCTAAAGGATTCAATCAAAGGGGCAATCGCTTCAAAGAAGAGAAGATAGGGTAAAGCGATCCAGGAGAGCTTCCCGCCTCCCTTCTTAAACATTAAGGAGCGTGTTCGCCAAAGGCTATCACAGAGACCCTGCTGCCAACGGCTGCGCTGTTTTCCCAGCGTTTCAAAATCGCTGGGAGCCTCGGTCCAGCACACTGGATCGGGAAGAAAGTGAACCCGGTATTGTTCTTTATGCTCTTTGCAATAATCGTGGAGCCGCAGAAGGAGTTCCATATCTTCACCAATGGATTCCCGCGTGTAACCACCGACCTTGATCAAAATACTTTTCTTAAATAGTCCAAAGGCCCCGCTGATGATCGTTGTGCAGCCGAGATAGTCCCAACCCATTCGGCCCACCAGGAAGGCTCTCAGATATTCGACGGACTGCACCATACCCGCGATTGTGAAAGGCACGGACCGGTTGAAGTCATTGCCGTTGCCGCTGATGATACTGATCGTGCCACCCACGGCTATGGTACGATCCGGATCATTGAGAAAAGGAAGAGCCACGCGCACAAGGCCATCACTATCAAGTAAACTGTCGGAATCCACACAGCAGACCAGGGGGTTGCGACTGAAATTGATGCAGGCATTAAGAGCATCCGCCTTGCCACCGTTGTCCTTGTCGATGACGAAGAGACGACGATCGCTCCGGGAAATAAAAGTTTGTCGAACCGGCATCGTGCTCAGGATCATAGGTGTCTCGAGATTGACCGCCACGAGGTCGAATTCGTCTATTAGAATTTGCAGCGAATTGTCTTTGGAACCATCGTTACAAACCACGATCTCAATATCGGGGTACTCAAGGTTAAACATCGAATGAATAGAATCGACGATCGATTTTTCTTCGTTATAGCAGGGCATCAGTATACTGATCGGCGTGAGGATACGTAGGGATTGAAGTTTGTGTATCAGATCGGCATTCGATGCCGCGTATTGCCGGCGGCAATTGATGTAACCCAATATCAAAATAATGAGGTTGCAGATATTGCCGCCCATGAAGAAAAATGCCAGAAAGGATGAGAAAAACTGGTTAAACACCATATTGAACAGTTCGGGGATATACGCGATGAACGAAGCCAACATCAGGCAATCCTCCGGTCATTCGTATCGAATCCAATAACCTTTTGTACCAAAAGATTGCTGGGGTGGCCTTCGACCCTGGCAATGCGTTCCAATTCCATCCGTCCACTGTCACCCAGCACACTCAAGGTCTCAAGCGCCTGCATGCGAACGGGAAAACTCACATCCTCCGCGAGATATCCCAGGCAGTCGATAATATCGGCATCGTTGAAGGCCTGCAGGAGTTCGGCCAGGAGTCGTCTGACATTCCAATTCTTGTGGGTGGCGAGCCTGAGCAAAAACTCTTTAGTCGGCTCAGAAGATGACGCTCCCAAGGCCTTCATGCCTATGCAAAGCATCTCGATGTCAGGCCTTTCTCCAAGCTTCTGAAGAATGATGTCTTCGGTCCCATCGACAGGGTAGATCGCGAGTGTCTGAATCCAAATCTTACACAGAAACTTGTCGTCAGAGTGATCCAACAGAAACGGGAAGGCAAAAGGTGATGATTTTGCAAAGCAGCAAGAGAGATGGAGGGCCATCCCAGCCTGCTGATTTTCGGGCATTTTGAGAAACCATAGGAGCCATAGAAGGCTATTCTTGGCTTTGAGCAAAATCAGATATTCCATCGTAGCCCAGCGAAAGACCTGATCTGGATTCATGAGGAGCTGAGCCCAGGCTTCTTCAGGCAAAGGCAGACGCAGAATGCGGCAACGCTGAAGAGCCTTCATTCGTTCGATCAAACTAGACTGGGCGAGCAGCCGAAAATCATCGACAGCGAATCCCAGATAACTGTAGGCTCCAATAAGTTGGTGGATCGAGTCCCCTTGGAGCTTGCTGGCAAAGCGAACAATCATGTCACGCGTGCTGTTCCGTCGATGAAGACGGGAGAGCAATGAGACATTCCCGCTCGCCAGCAGTTCCATCAGGACTGCCTCATCGTCAGCCGCTGAGCGGGCATCCCAGCGTCCATAAAGATTGACGAACTGTTGACGAGTGATGAGAAAGGCAAAGATCGTGAAGGCCAAAAAAAAGCATCCGACCGAAAGAAAAATCGGAATATCCTGGAAGCTTAAAACTAATATTTCGAATAAATTTGTAATCATCGATCATACCACAGTAGCACGAGACTGAAACTTTCCTGGTGAAAGCCATTCTCCCATCTCTGCTCATAGATAGCCCGGCTCGCCCACTGCCGCGAATAGCGGTAATCTAGCTGAGCGCCAATTGCAAAAAAACTATCGTTTTCCAGATCAAAAAGATAGGGGCGACTGGCTGCATCGCGCCCGCCCTTCAGAAAGACTTCCGGTCTGATTTGAAGTCCCTGATAGGCTGCAGACAGGTAGAAAGAGCTGTCGTTGTGCTTGGCCTGGGTGTTGTAAAATCGAGCCGCATAACGATAATGTCCGGCACCCACACTCGACCCTAGCATCGCCGTACGCACATAGACATCGCGATACCAACGCGCGCCGAGTTCTCCGAGGAGCGAGAATGTTTCGGAGAGGAACAATTCATGACGAATATTTAACGAGCGCAGGGGTGAAAAATCAGGATCGGGTGATCCTCCGCCGTTGACTGTGGTCTCTTCACTTTGAATCAGATTCGAAGGATCGTGAACCAAACCGAAACCTAGCCCGAGTCGGTAGCTCTTGTCGCTAAGCGCAGGAGGGCCATAATCTCGCGTCACCTGGCTTGCGCCCACGCTCAAGCTTTTTCTTTCAGCGATAACGGTGGCGTCAGCGTCGACCGCATGCAAAGATTGATTTTGCGTTTCGCGAATAAGAGTTCCACTCAAGGCCGCTCGATAGGTGGCGCGATCGTTTTCGATTTTCTTCGCAACCTTGACCTGTTTAAGTTTAGGAACCGGCGTGGCGATCACGTCCGACTCCATTTTGCCAGCAACCCCATCTTTTTCCACAGACCAAGCCTTGAGCTCGTCATCCTCAGGATAACGATTCAAGGCCCGCGCGAGTGCGGATTCAAAGTGTTTATCTTTTTTCGCCCTCAGAGCCTTCAGCCAAACCTTCCAGCTATCGACAGTTGCCGCAGGATTAATACTGCTGCGATACCAGGACTCCGCTTCATTTACGTCATTCCGATACCAAGCCAGATCCCCTCTGATTTCACGACTTTCGGCATCACTTGCCGGCCAGGATTTGATAAGAACACTGGCTTCATCGTGCTTGCCTTGCCAGGCTTTGACGCGTGCAGAATAAAACGCAATATCACGATTTTTTGGATCGATCGCATGCCCATCGGCGAGACAGGACTCCGCCACTTCCCATTGCGACTGTGCGGCTGCGACTTTAGCCTGATCGAGATAATAGCTTACAGAGCCCTCTCCCTTCGCGTGAGCGTCAGGTTTGGGACAAAGGCCTTCCCCCTGAGCAGGACTGGCTTTAAGCGCTAAGCTTGTTAAGGCGAAGCAGAAGCTCAGTAAAGTTGTAAGGTTTCGCAATGAAATCATTAGCTCCCGCTTTCAGCACTTCAATACGGTCTTTGTCGAAGCTCTTTGATGAGCCAATGAGAATTTTCACATTTCGCAATTCAGGGATCTGCCGGATATTCTTCAGAAGGTCGAGGCCGTTGATTCCAGGCATCATCAAATCCATAAGGATGAGATCAGGCGGATGAGCTTTGATTTCCTCCCAGGCCTTCAATGGATCAAAATGGGAGACGACCCGAAAGCTAGACTTTCGTTCGAACATATAAACAAGGACTTTTTGGGCATCTCTATCATCGTCGATGAGAAAGAGCGTCTTCTTCGCAATGGTCGCAAGCGATGAAGAATCCACGATCGGTTGAGCCATCTGCGGAAGAGTCGGTACAGGACCGCCTGCCTCCACGGGAGCTTTCCCCGGCGAACTCGGCTGACTTCCATTCCGCGAGACGATAGCCTGCAACTTCAAGCTGCTCGATTTCAGTTCCTCTATCAGGATTTGTCCGATGGGCGATAGAGCCGAGCCAGCAATCTGGTCAATCTTTTGACCCATATGCTGAATAAGGGCATCTATCATTTTCAAATCGTCTTCGGTCATATGATCACCTAAAACAAGGCCTCATGAATTGGTATCGGAAGCTTCAGCCCCGGCTTAACTCAAAAATCTTATCGGAGATGATCAACCTGTTGTTATGAGGCGAGATTCAGAGGTTCTTTGGTTTTTTCCAAAAGGGATATTGTGCGGAGAATTTGTTTCCGGACAGCTTCATGACGGCCAAGCTGGGGGTATTTCCTGCAAATCTCCTGGATGGACTCAATAATTGCAGGGGCCAGGGCGGCATCAGGCTTGAGAGAGAAGCTGTGGCTAAGAATTTTCAGGGCCGAGATTTGTAGGAAGGGCGAGGTGGAGTGAGCGATGAGAGAGGCCAGAACCTTCGGGAACAGACTGACAAATTTATTGATGTATTCCTCCTGCAAGGAGGCAAGTTGATAGTCGATCGCCGGCACAGCATTTTCCTGCTTCATACGGCTGTCAAGCAGTCTCATCATCTCGACGTCTTTAGCTAGATAACCTATCAATTGATAGGTATCTAGGGCGGCCTCACTGAACCTTTCGGTAAACAGAGTCTCGGCCATTGCAAGGTGTTCGGGTTGATGGTTAGCTCCCATCACGAGCCACGAAATAAAGCTATTCGCGACGGAGCTCAGCCTCTGTTCAAAGCTCTTTTTTTGCTTGCTACGATAGGCAACAAGTGCGAGGATCACGAACCCAAGGCTCAATCCAAGAACTAAATAGACTTCCTTCGTCAGGACCATGGTTATCATAAGCTATCAACCAGCTTCCTGGTAACGGACAGCTTCACCTAGCAACTCGGCCACGATCACCGCAACAGCGGTCTCAAGTTGTTTGAAGACTTCTTCAAAGTCGCTCTTTAAACCCTCAAAACCCTGGCTTTCAAGCTCCTGCGCGTACTGAACGGCCTCTTGCGCTCCAAAATTAAGGATGGCCCCCTTGATACTGTGCGCAGCCATCGCAATCGCTTTGGGATCTTTCGATTCGACAGCGATACGAACTTTGGTCAAAGATTCGTCGATGCTGGAGAGGAATGCGTCAACGACCATAGAGATAGCAAATTTATCGTTATCAAAATTACTGCAGAGTGTTTCCCAGTCGACTACCAAAAGTCCATGACTCATCTACCTTCTCCGGGACAATCGCAGTCGAGCCCTAACGGGAGCTGCTGATTCTTTTGCTTCTACTCTTATCGGATGAGGCAGAAAGAGGCATGAACGCATATTCCACGGACGATCCTATCCCCTTGTTACCAATCAATTAATTATGCAAACTTCCCAAAAAATTGGTGGCATACCACCGAATTTTGGACAAAAAAACATGATGGAGAAACGAACTCTCACCTCTCCTCTCAGCATTTCATTGCACCGGCTCTATTGCCTGTCGAAGCGGGTAAAAAGTCCGAAAATCTCAAATTTTTACTTTAACTATATGAAGGAAACGGCGATCATTTTATAAACTTGCTATCATTTGACTGAAACCGTTTCTGCAATTTATTGCCGATGTCACGAGATTGAAGCGGCCAAGCACCGATCGACCAATCCACTTAAAGCAGTTGAAGGGACCTCTTGGCCAATTCCAGACGGAGACCTCCGTTTCCACAGCCTCGTTCAAAGACCCTCCCCTACATGGTTCGACTTAGAATACCAAGGGCGAGCGCCCGCTTGTATTCTTCATGGTCGTTCACCCAATTGCGAAAGGGATCTTCAGAAGCCTTATACAGACTTTGAAAGTAGTCCTTCTGTGTGCCTTCAATCGGACCCATCAATGAACCACAAGAATTTCAAAGAGTGATGGATGATAGTGCTCCAGAAATTCTTTGGAAATCACAGGCGATCGCGATTCTTCAGCATGAATCTGGCTTTCAAAGCACTCCATAGCTCTAACTTTGCGCACCAACTGACGTTGATTCATCGGCAGCTTTTGAAAGTTGTCGACTTGGTGTTCCGCGCTTGGATGCGTCCAGAACCAGAGCCAGATCGGATAAAAATAAATTTCAAAGCCGATGGCCTCTGCCAAATGTTTGGCGCATTCACCGACGGCATCGTAATCGCTGTGCCCATCACGATAGTAAGGTGCGATAAGCACGCAGGAGGAATCGAGTTCAAAACGAAGTCTCTCTTTAAGCTGAGCTTCAAAAGATTTGACTTCGGAATCAGGAATATTCAATTCGCAAATACGCACATCACCGTGAAGATCCAGTGCATCAAGCGCACGTTGAGACTCTTGGCGACGCATGCGGGCGAGACTTGCCTTCTCGTCGGCATCAACAAATCCATGGGACGCTTCGCCTGCGGTTACGTAGATGACGACCGTTTCAGTGGCGACTGACGCCCATTGCTGCAAGAGTCCCGCACACCCGAAGATTTCATCGTCAGGATGGGGAATGAGCAAAACCAGTTTCTTACCTGCGATCGGACAGACGAAGTGAGGCCATTGAGCATTTGTGTTGAACCATAGATCTTTGTTTTCTTTAAATTCTACGCTATTCAAACCAGTCTCCTTTGAAATCTAAATTGTCGATTTCTTTGCTCAGCGTCGCCCAATCCTTCTCAGCATGACACTGTCTGGTGAAGATTTGCAGATCCATGCATCGCTGCAAGTGTTCGGCATCGCTAACCATCAGAATCGGCCCTATGGCACGAAGCGATTGAGTCACCAGATCCGAACAAGTCTGATCTACCAGATGCCGAAAGCTAAGGGCCTCCCTGCGGAGTTCTGCAATCGAAGTCTTAGGATCTTCGATCCTGGTGGCGAGATAGCGGAGATAGATTGTACAGGCCTTAAGGGAACTGTACGCTCTACCTCGTTGCGCTTGATCGTGTGGCTCTTTGTAGGCTTTCGCACTTGAAGTTTTCACCCAGTTTTCAAAAATGCCAGTTGCACCACCGAGCCAGCATGCTGCAACTCCAATGCCACCCGGCCAGAATCCACGACGATTTAAATAGAAATCTGCCGAACCCATACGATTGGAGTCGTGGAGAAGGGCCTCGACGGTGACCCAGGCGGTATCGGAAAGCTCCATCCCGCTTGCGTTCCACTGACTTTTGTCGATGGAGGTGATGGTCGCTCTTGGGATCTGAAACAAGTATTCACCCGAATCCGTTTCGACCGGAACTATCGCGAAATCGATAGCGTCAATGCCTGAGGCAAACGCGATATCGCCTCGAATCTGCCAGCGATCCCCGTTGCGAATACCGGTCAGGTGCTTGCCACCAAACTTCGATGCCCAGACCGCGTAGATCCCCGCTTCAGGAGTGAAGTGAGCTTCGTCCATGATTGTAATCGCATCGAAATGGCTTTCAAGCAGCTTGGCTACACTCAGATTGTACGCACCGAATTCCATAAGAGCCGAAAATCGCGACCAGCTATTGCCATGGCCCGGTTGAGCCAGGCCCATTTCATTGTCCATGACCAGCGAGCGTACGATCGCATGGACGTCCCCGGAAGTTTCCGGTGAAGCATAGCTTCGGAGAAGGCCTTTATACGGCCTGGATTGACAAACGGGTGGAAAAAGAATGAGTTCACGATGATCTTGATGGATAAGAATCACGCTGTTGTCCCGGGTTAAGCCAAGCATGGATGAAATGGGTCAGAAACATAGATAAAAGCTCCCAAAGCGTAGATCTCCGGCAGCCTTTTTAAAATTTATGCTTCCGAAGGAATCATATCTTCTCGTGAGGGTCGTAAGCCTTCAGCAAATCGGCCATCTCATCCGCATGCTCTTCCTCGACCTCAAGAATACTTTCGAGCAAGCGGCGGGTGGTGGGATCGCTGTCACCGATGTAGCGGATGGAGGCACCGTAGACATCGATCGCTATGCGTTCTGCAATCAGGTTTTCTTTGATCATATCGACGAGATTGTCGCATTCTTTGTATTCGGTATGGGACCGTTCGGCGAATGAGCTTGGATTAAGGTTTGGAGTCCCGCCCAATTGCTTAATTCGGGAGGCGAGCATTTCAGCATGCTCATTCTCCTGAACCGCATGCGCGGCAAAGTGTTTGGCGATAGGTTCCGCATGAATACCCTCGGCTGCTTTGGCATGCTGTGTGTAACGTAAAACACAAAGCCACTCGGTAGCCAGGGATGAGTCGAGGATTTCGAGGATGGTTTCACGATTTGCTTTGTAATCATGAGTGACCGCACCTTTTTTAATATGGTCACGTGCGTTGCTACGAATGCTTTTGATATCTAATATGAAGTCTCTCATGTCCCACTCCTCTCGATAAATTCGAATCGACTGACAAGGTCAGCAATACAATATTCATGCCAGCCATGGATCGGGAATATCGTTCGGAGAATCCTCTTCTGCCTCTGTAGTCAAATCAATACAGACTGAATCATTTAGACTTCAGGTATACGTTTTTCGATAATTCAACATTCTTAATCCTCCGAAATCAGTAGCCTGACTTAGACAGAACAGAAAATTTTGATACGAAATGGGTGTTTTTTCAGTCCGTTTATATCACTGATTTGTCTGATGAATCTTATTATTTTTGCGCGGTCATTAAGAGAAAAAAGATTTCTTTGAAGCCTCAATAGTTTTGCCGAAGGTGGTTCCTGTGATGGGAAATCTCGACTCGAACAGCCTCTCAGGGGAAACCATGAAGTACTCAATGCTGTTAGTGATTCCTTTGCTCATGTTTGAAGGTCTAAAGGCCCGGGGCGGCGTCGCCTTCGATAGAGCCTGGACGGCGAATCTTGCTGCTATCGCCGATGTTTCAAAAGGTGCTTTGCAAGCGGTGCTTCCAGAGTCTCCTAACGAAATGAAAGCCGGCGCTTACTGTGTCGCTTCGCTGAATTAATTCAGGAATATCCAAACAAAAAAGTCCGCTCGTAAAGTGGACTTTTTTGCGTTTAAATTTCAAACCTTGATCTTGTAACCCGTCTTGAAGATCAACCAGACCGCGATCAGGCAAAGCATCATGAAGACCAAAGTCATCGCCAGACTCATGCCCACCCCCACGTCGGAAACTCCGAAAAAGCTCCAGCGAAATCCACTGACGAGATAGACCACGGGATTGAAGAGAGTGATCTTCTGCCAGACTTCGGGAAGCATATTGATCGAATAAAAACTCCCGCCAAGAAAGGTCAGAGGAGTCACGATCATCGTCGGCACGATCTGCAGCTTTTCAAAACCGTCGGCCCACACTCCGATTATGAAACCGAAAAGACTGAACGCGACGGACGTCAAGATCAAAAAGCCCAGCATCCAGATCGGATGGAGTATCGTGTAGTCGACGAAGAGTCGTGCCGTGCCCAAAATGATCAGACCCAATATCATCGACTTCGACGCTGCCGCTCCCACATATCCACTGACAATTTCAAAGGCAGAAATCGGAGCAGACAGGACCTCATAGATAGTTCCGGAATACTTCGGCATGTAAATTCCAAAGGAGGCATTGGAGATACTCTCTGTAAGAATGGAAAGCATCACCAGGCCCGGCACGATAAACGCGGCATAGGATACGCCGTCAATCGCTGCCATACGCGAGCCGATTGCGGATCCGAAGACGATAAAATAGAGCGAAGTTGAAATCACGGGCGCTGCAATGCTTTGCAGGAGTGTGCGAAGAAAGCGTTCCATCTCAAACTGGTAAATCGATTTGATCGCGTAGAAGTTGATGCCTTGACTCATATCTGTGATGCCTCCTTGCCAGAACCGTGGACCAGTCCGACGAAAATATCCTCAAGCGAACTCTCTCTGGTTTGCAGATCCTTGAATTCAATATTCAGTTCTTCCAACTGTTTCAGAAGAATCGCGATACCGCTCTGGTCGGCCTTGGTATCGAAGGTATAGATGAGATTGCTGCCATTCGTTGAAAGTTCGAGAGGATAGGTCTTCAGGGCCTCCGGAATGCTCCGCATCGGCCTTTGCAGGGTAAGGGTCAATTGCTTTTTCCCAAGTTTCTTCATCAAAACCGATTTATCCTCGACCAGGATGATTTCACCTTTGTTGATGACTCCGATGCGATCGGCCATCTCCTCGGCCTCTTCAATGTAATGCGTCGTGAGAATGATGGTGACTCCACTCTCCCGTAACTCACGCACCATCTTCCACATATCGCGTCTCAACTCGACATCAACACCGGCGGTGGGCTCGTCCAGAAAAAGAATCTGGGGTTCGTGGGAAAGGGCTTTGGCAATCATGACCCGACGTTTCATGCCGCCCGACAGGGTCATAATTTTATTATCCTTCTTGTCCCAAAGGGAAAGGTCGCGAAGAATTTTTTCCAGACGGGCTTTATTCGGTGCTTTGCCAAAGAGCCCACGGCTGAATTTCAGGGTACTCCAAACTTTCTCAAACACATCGTTGGTCAACTCCTGTGGCACCAGCCCAATTTTCGAACGAGCCTCGCGATAGTCCCGGATGATGTCCTTGCCATCAGCAAGTATCACCCCACTCGAGGGGTTCACGATTCCACAGATGATATTGATCAGCGTGGTCTTGCCCGCCCCATTCGGCCCAAGAAGGGCAAAGATCTCGCCCCGACGAATCTCAAGGTCCACATTTTTCAGGGCTTGGTAACCGCTCTTATAGACCTTGTTGAGGCCTTTGACGGAGAGTATGGGAGCCGATTCCGAAGAGGGAGCTTTAAGATTATTTGTATTGTCTGCGTTAGCCATGTCGTTCCTCTTAGCTGCGAGTCCTGTGACTTAAGACGACTAAAACATGGCCGGGCGCGATAAACCAGATCTTTTCGGGACAAAGACGAAGCCCCCAAGGAGATCGGAGTCTGGATGGACTTGCCTTTAAAGTGAAATTGATGAAATCAGGGAGGAGTCAGACTCCAGCGTTCATTCGCGGAATTGTTAGGCGGCCAGATTTGTAATTTGGCCTCATTGGCTACTGCAGCTCCTACGACGTCAACTGCGAAGTTGCCGCTTCGCGACACGATGACAAAGGCCCCGTTGATATCGGGTTTGAAATAAAACTGCTGATAGGTCTTACCGGTATAGGTGCGGATACCAACACGATCTCAGGTGTTGGAGCCTGTACAGGAGTCGTCTCGGGAAGAGATGGACGGGCAACCGGCAGGTCTAAGGCTCCAAGCTTGCCGGAGACAGCGTTGCACCCGGCTCAGAGCTCGGGCGATGCGAGGCCGTATAGTGGACAAAGCGAACCCGCTGTACCCGATTCAAGTGGCAAGCCTGGGAATAATAGTGCGCCTCCCTCCCCAACTTCGACCAGTGAAGAGACGGCCTGCCTAAAACTGCAGATCTTGGGCCGGCTCTTTGTCAGTACTAATTTCCCTATTTTCTTCAAAATCGTTGCAAAGCACCTGGAACCACTGCTGATAGGTCCGAAGCATGCAGCGCCATTTCAAATAAAAACTGTAACGACCCATGAAAATCTGCTAATTCTGCCGAAAGATTGAAGTTGATCTGCGCTTAGGAAGACCGAGATGTTCGAAAGTTTGATTCTACAGTGGGGCTACATTACTCTCGGTATCGGGACTCTGCTCGAAGGCGAAACGATTCTGATTGCAGCGGGTGCTATGGCTCACAAAGGCCTGCTCTCTCTTCCAATCGTTATCATCGTCGCCATCCTTGGTGGATTCACAGGCGACCTCATCTGGTATTTTGTTGGCCGGAAGTTTGGATTTCCATTCATCCAAAAACGTCCCAAGCTTTTAAAGCGCGTCGCTGTTATTCAACGCATGCTCGATAAATATGGCCTGCTCTTTGTTTTTTCCTTCCGCTTTATCTATGGCATCCGAACGGTAGCCCCTATCTTCTTAGGGGTGACGGAATATCCTTTTAAAAAATATGTTTTGCTCAATGCCATCGGTGCTATCGTCTGGGGCACGGCGTTTGCCTATATAGGCTGGGGCGTGGGGGCTGGCTTCAAGGAAATGCTGAGACGCCATCCTCATCTCGGTGAGGTCGCTTTAGGCGCTGTGGTCGTAACACTGCTATTGTGGATCGCCGAAAGGATCTATAGTTACTATCGAGGCAAGAAGTTAGCGGCTACCGCTCCCATTTCTGAACCTAAAGTTCAGGGGGCGAGGCCTAAGGGCAATGAGGAATAGACTGTGGTGCTGGGAATCGACGAAAAGAAACTGATTGAGGCAGCTAAATCCAAAGCTCGGTACTTGCGTTTTCACATTCCCTATAGCGATAAGATCTCAGTCTTTGGCAACGATTGGTTCGCCCTCAAAGCGGAAGCGTTCGCCCGCTTTTTCGGAACTCCCATTTTCCTCATTATTCAAACGACTTTAGTCATCGCCTGGGTCGCGCTCAACATAACGGGTGTCTTTAAGTTTGACGTCTATCCATTTATTCTTCTCAACCTTGCCTTCAGTTTGCAGTCGGCCTACGCGGCCCCTCTGATTCTTCTTGCACAGACCCGACAGGCAGATCGTGATAAGGCCTTATCGGAAGCGGATGCCCAGCATCGCGAAGCTCTGGCCGAAGCGGCTGAAGAACGCCAGCGTCTCGGTGTCGAGCACACGCAACAACTCCTCGCACTTCTTAAGCTCAACACGGATCTCACCAAAACCACACATGAATTAAGCCTGAGAATTGAAACTCTGACTGAAGAGATGCATCGCCGGCTCGAAAAGTAAGGCGAGTAGGTATAGAGTCGAATAGACAGAAAAAACGAACGGATTTTGTTCCGTTCGTCGGACGCTCGACTATCGTTAAAAAGCGCTGGAATCTTCAGCACGAGCGACTTCGGAAGGAGGAAGCATGCTTTTATTCTACGTCCTGCTATTTCTCGCGATGATCCCTCTAATCGCCTACTTCTTGAGCGAGGCTTTTATCTTCATGGGCATAGGCCTGGCCATTGCCATCCATTGGATGATGTATGCTGACAATAAAAGTCTCTATCTGCTTCTTCTTATACCTGTACTGGCGACTCTGGGTTTTTTAATCCAGCGTAGACGCGATGCACATCGTCAAAGTCGTCAATTGCACCGAGGAAGTCGGCTACATCTTTGAATTGTTCAGGCGCGAGCTCAACGTCTGTCTTCGATTTATAAGCGAGTTCGGATTTACTGATGATCCAGCCCAGGCTTGTAAGATTTTTATTCACGAGATCAAGATCGGTGGGCTCGGTATAAAAACGGCCGCCGGTCTGACCTTTTTCCACCTCGTCGCTATCGAGAGCCTCCACGTCCTGCGCCCCAGCTTCGATCGCGGCATCTTCCCGCTCGATACCGGCTTTGGGATTCATAGCTTCAATCACTCCTACGCGCTCAAACATCCAGGCCACCGAACCGATAGAACCAAGCTGGCCTTTGCGGAAAAAGACGCGCATCTCGGAAGCCGTACGATTCTTGTTATCGGTTAGACATTCCACGATGACAGGCACGTTATGAGGGGCAAAGCCTTCATACAGGATCGAATCATAATTTACCGCGTCACCAGTCAGCCCAGAACCCTTCTTAATGGCACGTTCAATTGTCTCTTTTGGCACTGACGACTTACGAGCAGCTTCAATGGCTGCGCGCAATCGGGCGTTATGCTCGGGCGAAGGATCGCCGGATTTGGCTGCCACGGTGATTTCTTTAGAAAGTTTACCGAAAGCTGCACCTCGTTTCGCTGCTGCTTCTGCTTTAAAACCATGTTTCCATTGCGCGCCGATGACGAGTCTCCTTCCTTCAGCTGGTATTTTTTAGCTAGATAGAACTTATGAATTGGGGAGAAGAAGTCAACGACGGAAAAGCAGTCCCAATACATTTTTTCACGCTGAAGCGCAGGTATGTCCCGACGAGAAGCATTGGATTTCCGAGATTAAACTTTCGTCTCCTCCCCCTTACCCTACCCAGTGATCCTTAGCCGGGAAGTCTCAAAGATGGACTCTTGGTGTATTCCCATGGTCTGTGCTAGCGTCAGGATCAATATGGCTCCTGTAAACGAAGGTCAGAGGACTCAATGCTGCGCAAAAGACTGATCGTCGCAACTTTACTTTTCGGATCCCTTTGTGGTCTTTCCGGACTCACTGGATGCGTTTCTCATAGTGAAACACCCGAGCCCACGATTCCCGTCCTGGATGAATCGGCTGTAACGCGTCACATGCCGCCCTCTATCAAAGACCGGGAAGGATGGGCCGAAGATATTACCGCCGCTCTTCGCCTGATCGAGAGGGAACCCACTGCTGAGCGAGTCTGCGCCGTGGTAGCCGTCATTCAGCAGGAATCGGGTTTTCAAAAAGATCCTGTGGTGGCGAATCTGCCTGACATCGTCCGTAAGGGACTCGAGAAGAAATTCGAAAAACTCGGCATTCTCAAAACTCCTGCCATCTATGCTTTGCTCTCGGGTCAGGCACCGGGGAGCAAACTCACCTTTGCCCAAAGAGTGGATGCACTCAAAAGCGAGCGCGACCTGGATCGTCTTTTTCGTGATATCGCTGAAACCTATCGCGAGAAGATGCCCGGAACGTTTGCCGTTGCCTCAGCGATGTCTGTCCTTCTCGGCAAAGGCGCTCTGAAAGATCTCAATCCCGTGACAACGGCTGGATCGATGCAGGTCAAAGTAAGCTTTGCCAAAAGCGTCAAAGGCAACTCAGATTTGAGCGACACGGCGATTCGCGAGCAACTTTATACCAGGGCGGGTGGCATTCGCTACGGCACCGCTCGTCTCATTGCCTACCCGGCTCAGTATGACGACATCCTCTACCGATTCGCCGACTACAACGCCGGTCTCTATACGTCCCGCAATGCGGCATTTCAAGCCCAATTGAGCGATCTCACGGGCGAGCCTTTGACCCTTGACGGCGATCTGCTCGCTTACGGAGATGATGGGGAAGCCAAAGATTTCGAAACGGAAAGTCTTCGCACCCTGTTTTCTTTTGGAGCAACCCAAGATATTTCTTCATGGACGATTCATCGCGATGCAAAAAAAGAAAAATCCGAAGAATTTGAAGAAACCGCCACCTGGAAGGAATTGCGGGCGGCCTGGGAGAAGAAAAATGGCCGAAAAGCGCCTTATGCGCAGATACCCAACGTTAAACTGAATTCACCCAAACTCTCCAAAACCCGCTCAACGAGCTGGTTTGCGAACAGCGTGAAACAGCATTATCAGGAGTGCCGCGCTCGCGACTAGGCACCCTTAACCCAAGAAGGAATGTTCTTTCGCATCCGACTTCTGAATAATCGCTGAGAACATTGCAAAAGCCCAGGGTCCAAGCACAGCACCGGCCAGTCCGAAGACAGCGATGCCGCCCACGAGGGCCATAAAGAGCCAGAAAAAGCTGAGCTCGGTCGATCCCTTCATCAAGATGGGCCGTATGATGTTATCGATCGAACCAATGAAGACCGACATACAGAGAATCACGACACCTGCCCCGTTGTGATCGGTGGTAAAGGCGTAAATCGCAGCACCGATCATCACTGGAGCGGTCCCAAAAACAGGTATGAACGACAGAAAGAAGGCAAGTGCCCCCCAAAGATAAAACTTCGGAATGCCCGCAAGCCCTAGCGTTGCAATCACGAGTATGGATTGAACAATCGAGAGTACAACACTGGTCAGGACCAATGCACGGAGAACTTCGCCCATCGTGTTGCAGATAATATCGCGTTCAGCAGGCCAGGGTATGAGTTTCGGCAGGAGCACACGTCGCTGCTCTTTTCCATGCACGAGAAAATAAACCCAAGCCATTATTCCAACCGTCACGAACAGCAAGACGGCTGGGGTTCCGCTGAGGATATCGGCGAATTTGAGAGCCATATTCTTAAGAAAGGGCTCCATCCCGCTATGCATCCGTGTCGTGATGTCGGCGAAGTTAAAATCGAGACCGGTTCGCTCGATCCAGGGCGTCACCATACGATTGACCCAATCGATGAGGTGTTGCCCGGTTTCCAATGCTGAGGAATCACCGTTCACGTTTTTCCAAAAGTCGAGGAGTTCGTTGGTCGCCGACCAGGAGAGAAAGATGAGAGGGGCGATGAAGAGTGACGACACCACGCAGACAAACAGAAGAGCGATGAAAAAACGCAAGTCTTGCCTCTGCGCATGCGCCCGACGCCAAAGTCGTTCGACAGGACCTTCCGACAAATAAGCGAGCACCATACCCGTCGTCAGCGGTAGCCATAGTGGCTCAAGCACCCAGGCACTAAAGGCGACTATGATCAGGAAAAACCAATGCTGGCGACTCGGCATAAAAAGACTCCTTGCTAAGCCGTCTATGCTAACAGTTTAGCTCTCCACACCCCAGCAAAAAACTTGGGTAAGACCTGTGAAAAGCAAGCCTTCCATGAGAGTCAAACTCTTTTTTGCAAAATAGAATCGTCCAATGCTTATCGGCTGAAATGAAAAAAGCCAACCTTTTAGATGGCGTTTGGTCGGAATTACTGCGCAGAACTTTCGGCCGGCTTGCTCTGAGTCTCTATGTAAACTTTCACATTCGGGAAACGGGCGTTATCGTGAAAGGTCTTGATTGCAGCTTCCAGCGGAGCTGGGTTGGCCTTGAAGGCATCGACCATGGCCCGGGCTGCATCCTCCTGAAGTTCCTGATTATCAAAGCTCGCGGACTTAACCGCGATCTTCATATACTCATCAGCCGTCATCTGCCGGTAAGCCATCGCTTTAAGCGCTTCGCGGACGACCGACTTACTCTCATCTTTTTCAATCACATTCACAATCGTGTCGTTGACGGGCTCGTTGGGAAGGTTGCGAAGACTATAGACACTCGCCGCCCGTAGGGTGGGTTCCTTGTCTTTCAAGCCGGCTTCAAGCACCGGCCAATATTCGCTGCTGCCGTGATTTCCCATTGCCGCAATGACCGAAGACTTGATCCCATCCTTGGCCGGATCGTTGTAGATCTTGATCAGGGTCTTAGGGAGTTCAGGCAGCTGGGCGTTGATCTTATGCCCGATGGATCCAGCGGCGAGGAGGGCCGTAGCAGCCACTTCCTGATCACGACTGCTGGCTGCGAGTTCGATCATTTTTGCAGCGCTCTGCTGAGTCGGAGCCGTGTGATCGTTCAATCCCACGATGGCCTGAACTTTACAGTAGTTATCCGGGCACAACTCGGCCAGATCACCCAGGGTATTGGCGATATCAGAATTCTTGCTTTGCGCGAGGGCCCCAAACATAGCTGACATCTGACGGCGACTGCTAGGGTCCCGTTCTTTCGTGGCAAGTATGCGCGCAACAAGTTTTTTCGCCAGGCTTGGATCCGCCCGAACATGGGATTTAAGGGCGGAAAACACTCGATAGACGTCACGAGCATCGGTCTGGTCAGTCATCGCCGCAAGCTTGATCATCGCTTCATCGAAGGGCAGTTCATGCGCCGCCTGAAGCTGATCGTCGCTCTCTTCCACCCTTTTGCTGTCGAAGGATTTCCATTCCGACCGACTCACCGCTTGTTTATCATCGGTAAGTGCTTTGCCGCCTCTTAATTTCATGCTGAGATCGACTCGAACGTCCGAGCGGTTGGGTGCTGTATAGAGGAGATGCAGACTGCCTTCTGCCGCGAGAAGCCGACCGTTTGATGCATAGTAGTAGCGGATGGAATTGGCATTGGGATCGACGGTCATGCCCTTTTTATCGAAGGCCAGCCAGATCTTCTCAACGATCGCGATGCCCTCGTCCCGACCAAAGTTATACTGAGCTTTGAAAGGAGTGGAATCTTCCACTTCATCTTTGGTGACGCTCCCGGTCGCGGCGAAGGGCACACGAATGAATATACGATCCAGAAGGGCGAGCTGAGTTCGCATAAACTCGCGAGGAAAATCATCGCCTAGAAAGTGCTGAACGACACCGTTGTTGACGTTCGTCACTGATTTTTTATGGAGAATATTTTGAAAAGAAGCCGGATCGGATTCCTTATCGATGATGACGAGCTTTCTGAGACCGTTCCACTCCGTGACGATGTCCCCGCTGGCATTCGGGTACTGAGAGAGGCTGCCTTCCATTAAGAGAAGGGTCCTCTCACTTGGGTCTTTGACATCCAAGTCAACCTTCTGTTTCACCGAAAGACTTACGTCGTATTCCGCTTCGTCGCTGTCAGCCAGCACCTTGATAGGAAGGTCTATGACTGTCATTTTCTTGTCATGTCTTGAATATTTTAAGAGAAGGACAATAGCCACTATGCCCAGCGCTACGATGCCCAAAAGCTTCTTCATAACTGCTCCTATCCATGACCTTTGAGTCCCTATTTTATCACAATTTAGTCATCGAATGGCCCTGTCCCCACCAGACAGCGCAACCAGACACACCCTTCAAAAAGTTTTTCTCTATTTGTTTCAATAGGTTGCGTCTTTATAACTCGATCAACTTTCTAGCTTCAAACCCTAACCCATTTCCGTAGTCTGCCGATAAGCAAAGGGTACGGGCCGATAAGCTCGATCGCATCGTATTATCCTCTTCCGTTAAGTGGAGCTTGCATGAAACGTCTCGATTACAGCCTTTTTACCCTTCTCCTTGCCGGCAACTTTCTTGCGTCCGCTTGTAAGAAGGTCACGGTTGGTAAATCCAAAGATGGATCAAGCATGGGCGCCGCTGCAGCGATACCTGGGGAAGAATCTCCCGATGCATCAGCAGCAGCTCTGACAGAAGCTGCAGACACCGATCTTGGTGAAGGCGGCGAAGAAACTGCTGCTGAACCGACCAATGAAGAACGTCTCAAATATAGGAGTAAGTCTGACCTTCAGTCGTTTCCAGGGAGTGAACCATAATGCTGCGCAATCATCTCGCGAGCTTCGCACCCGTCACATTCCTCTTTGCATCAGGCTGCGATTCAGGTGGATCCTCCTTGTCGCCCGCTCCCACTCCCACTCCATCCCCTGCCATGGGTGGCAGTGAAGCGACCGGAGCGGGAGCGGGTTCGACAAACGGAGAAGCGCCAGGCAATGGCAATGCGGCTGCAACCCTCACGGAACGACCCAGCAACAGTAGCTGTCTGGCTTTTGCGAAACCAACTGAAAACAGCGATGTTAAACTCGAACGTCACTTCACGGCTGCCGGATTTCCTGAAATCACTGGTTGTCAGCAGGCGCCACAAAACAAACGTTTCTATTCGGTTCGTCGAACCGGTCAGATCAATTCCTTCACGAAGGATGATGCATCCGATCAAAGTGTTTTCATGGATATCAGTGGATCGATCAACTCCGGTCCTGGCGAAGGCGGGCTGCTTGGGATGGCCTGGCATCCCACGCGCAAG
>JACMPP010000029.1 GCA_014377445.1 Oligoflexus sp. | reverse complement strand
TAGACGCCCATTTCTTCCCGTAAAGCGTGCTATTTCTCTGGCGAGAGCCAAGCCCTCGCTCCTAAAATCCCTCATCGTGATTCGAGAAAAGCAATCTTTGGCTGAACTGCGTCGTTCGGCCGGTTGAAAATGGGCTAGGGGACTAGCTGCTCAGCCCCCGCACTATCAGAATGTCTATATAGACAGATTTTGACAGTTAATTTAGAGCGGAAAGGTCCAGATCTTCCAGGGCGCCGATGACATTTCACAAAGGACATTGCCGTTTGGTCCTTGTATATCAAATCTCTTATAGAGAAAGGCAAATCGCTTTTGAGCGGCGCCCATGAAGCGGCCCTGAGCATCGTAGAGTTCGAGGCGTTGGAAGTAGAATCGAAAGGGATGCGCGGCCCGATACATCATCTGTCTATCAGGGCCGAAAAGGATAATATCGAAGCTCCGCCAGTGACCTAAGATCTGCCGGCCGATCACTCCCATAATCCCCTTGCTCTGTTCGGCTGCATAGGCAAGCAGACTGCGATCGGCACGGGTAATCTCATATTTATTTCGAGTCTCAAAACCAAACAATTCTGCAAGCTCTCTTTTCTGTCTTACAAAAATTTCAGTTTCTCTTTCCAATGAGAGCATAGATTTCCCCGTATCTTATCCAGATAAAGCTTAAGAATACTCCCTTCCGAAGGCTTATTCCAGCCATTCGCAAAAGCGCTCGTGGCACTTTACTTGCACTCTGTTAGAGGGAGACAGACTTTTACAGGCTTATGCCCTCATTGGAGACCTCTATGCATCCCTCAACAGACAGTGGTAAAAGTGAACATACCGCAAAAAGAAGTCCAAAAAGGACCAGCCGCTTCAGTACTCCAACAAAGGAAATTGACACGGACGAAGACACGATCTTCGAAGAGGTGGGTCATTTCAAAAACCGTGATGAGTTGTTGACGGACGGCAACAGAATCATTCAAGGGGGCGACCCTTCGGATATCGATGACACCTGGACTTACGATCGCTACGACCGCCTCTTGGGTGATGTGGCTCAGAGTTCGGAAGCGGTCGACATCCAGCTATCAAGAGTCGGCGGAATCACTGACGATGTCCGTGATAGTAGTAGCCATAGGATCGCGACACCGGCGATTCCCATCGACACGAGAAACGATGAATTTGACGCTTTGTCGGATCACCAGTTGGAGAGTCTGGCCGATTCCTTCGGAATTCCCGATCGACAAGGCCTGGGACGCGATAAACTTATCCGTAAATTACGTGAGTATGAGATGAGAGGGATATGAAATCATTGTGAATCGCCAGCGCTCTGGCGCAAGGCTTCGGAACTGGACTCAATCCAGTCCAGGTAGGGCGCGATCAGTGTGTCGATGGAAATGCCCGACTCACAGCTTTCAGGGCCGGTATCCACGATGGCTAAAAGTTCAAGGCCCCTGTCCTTACCGAGATCAATGTAGTCAGGGCCACCGCTGTCGCCTGGGCAGGCACCCTTGTTTTTGCCCGCAGAGAGCTGAATGAGGCTTGCAGCCCTTTCGATGCGGACGAAGGTCATATCGACCTTTCGCAGGCGATTGGCCAGCTCGTCGCAGACTGTCGAGAGGCAGCCATAGCCTGCGGTCGTCAAAGCCGAATTAAAATTCGGCTCTTCATTTGACAAAGGCACGGGACCATAAAGCTTAGGCAGTTTTGCCTCAAAGTAGACCAGGGCTAAATCATTGATAGGTGTCCCGGGTAAAGAAAGTTTTTCTTTCACTTTCTCTGCATTCACGATCTTGGCGATGGATTTATCGAGACGATCGAGGCCCTTTGCATCAAAGCTGGGATGAGGAAGAACCTTTTTGATCGTCACCAGATTCGGGTCATCCACAAGGGCTTGAGACGGTAGTTTTGTCGAAAAATACAGTGCGGCCTTCTGATGCTTTTTGCGAAAGCAATGAGCGGCTGTGAGAATAATATCGGGTGCGATCAATACACCGGTGCAGAAGGCATCAATTTCGGGTTTCGTTTCGATAATCGCGACAGTGTGTCGCGCGAATCGCTCGTTGACCCGGACGGTTGTTCCGCCCACGATCGAGAGGTCGGATCCGCCTTCATCTTCATCGTTCGCCATACTCCGACAAGAGACGTTCCAACCGAGGGTGGCCAGCAAAGATATTATCGATGTGTAGTGAGCGGCTTTCATGCTCTATCCCTCCATCCGTCGTCCAGCGTAATGCAAATCGATAAGTTCATAGTCCATGTCACCGTCCGGACGTTCGACGCTTACAATGTCACCAACTTTTTTGCCCCAAACGGCCCGGGCGAGCGGCGATTTCCACGAGATCGTCTTTTCATCCACATCCGCTTCGCCGACACCGATAATCGTCCAGGTCTTCTCCGTCCCCTGATCATCGGCTACGGTCACTGTCGCCCCAAATTCCACCCGATTGCTGCGAATGTTCTGCGGATTGACGATCTCCACGTCCTGGAGAAGGGTCGTGAGATAGCGGAGACGTTTGTCGATCTCTCGAATGCGCTTCTTGCTGTAAATATACTCGGCATTTTCCGAACGATCACCCTCAGCGGCGGCGGTAGCCATGTTGTCCACCATCTTCGGGCGCTCTTCTTCAATGAGCTGACGATGCTCCTCGGCTATCTTGTTGTAACCGACGCGGGTCATCGGATTGACCATTTCCTTCATATGAAAATAGCCTTAGCGCTCTCAACGTTCGGCAATTCTTTGATCTCTCGGAGATTCTGAGCGTTTAAGGTGCCGTCGATGCTCAAGACCGCCATCGCCTTGCCACCCTTGGAATTCCGACTCAGGTTGAAGCCACTGATGTTGACGCCGCTCTTCGCGAGATATTGACCCAAATCACCGATCACACCGGGCCTATCCAAGTTGCTGATGAAGAGCATATTGCCGTTTGGCTCAACTTCAAAATGGAAGTCATTGATCAATGTGAGGCGAAGATGGCGATCTTCGAAGACTACGCCACCGACCGTCATCTGCTGGCCTTGTGAGCCCCGCACGAGGATTTTCAAGGCAGAATTATAGGAACTGAAGCTCGGATCGATCGTTTCGTTCACGGTAATGCCGAGACGTTCCATGTGGCGACCGACGTTGACGAAGGAAACGTAGTCATCGACGACTTTGCTGAGATAGCCCTTCATCCAACTCAGACGAATGATCGAATTGTCGAGTTCGGAGATATCGCCCCGATACTGAAATTGGACACTCTGGGGATTGAAGTCGAGAATCTGGCCGACGATCGATCCCAGTTTCTCGGCAAGCGTGGAGTAAGCCTTCATGATCGGTTTGTCGATGACACCGACGTTTGGTAGGTTGACGTGATAATCGACCACGCCCCCTTCAAGGGCTTTCCTGATCTGATCAGCAACCGTGTGCCCGATGGCAATCTGGGCTTCCTCAGTCGAAGCGCCGATGTGAGGCGAGCAGTAAACCGTGGGATTGTTCAAAAGCTCCGGCATCGGCTTCGGCTCGGTCTCAAAGGTATCGATAGCGGCTCCGGCAATCAGTTTGTTATCCAGGGCCCAGACCAGATCCTTTTCGAACACGATGCCGCCGCGGGCCGCATTGACCAAATAGCCTTTAGGCCCAAGAGCCTTCAGGACATCACGATCGACCATGCCGCTCGTTTCCTTGGTCTTCGGCACGTGGAGAGTGAGGATATCGACTTTCGCCGCGAGTTCGATCATGGAATTGACCTGCGTCGCCCTATGTTTCAAAAAGATATCCGGAGAAATGTAGGGATCGTAAGCAAAGACTTCGCAATCAAAACCATGGCAGAATTTGGCGACGCGATGGCCCACATTGCCCAGACCGACAATACCGATGTTCTTGCCGCGCAATTCCATGCCGGTGAATCGGTGACGATCCCATCCGCCGGTTTTGAGAGTCTGCTGAGCTTCGGGAAGATGGCGGAACATCGAAAGCATGAGGCCGAGGGTAAGCTCTGCCGCAGAATTGGTGTTTTTGCCGGGGGTATTCATAACGAGTATGCCTTTTTCCGTGGCATAATCGAGATCTATATTACCCACGCCTACAGCGGCGCGGGCGATGATTTTGAGTTGAGGCGCGGCATCGATGACGAGTCGGTTTACATCTGTTTCGCTGCGCGAGACGAGAATCTGCGTGTCCGAGAGTTGGGATGAAAACTCAGCGAAGGTTGTATCCGGCATGTAGACAACATTGAGGTTATCAATCTTCGCCAGACCTTCGAGAGCTACTGGATGGAGAGCCCCTGTAATAAGAACTTTTGTACGCATTGTGTCCCGCCTTTATCACTTCGATTCTTGTCTAAACCCTAACACAGCAATTTCAAGCCAACGAGCCCCAAAATTCCGCAAGTCACGTTCATGGTTTCCCAACTTGTAGGCTGATTGCTATGGCCGTTAGCCTCCCAGATCACTGTCTATGTTGTTGACAGTCGGCAATTTTCTGGGCCCCTAAAGGATTAATAAATAACTGATAATATTGAGGTTATTGACTGCAAAGCTCTGGGCCGATCCTTGCTTCTTCAGGTCTGAGCACCTGGGATCAAAAGGTCCCAAGCCGTTCCCGTTACTTCTGTTGTTGCTAACTTCTGTTGCTGTTTTGAAATTGGAGCTAGGCGCTATGAATTCGAGTCTGAAAAACATGAGTCTGCAGAATCCCAAGAGGATTTTGATCCTCTCCGGTTTGAAAATCTTCCCCAACCAAAGTGGAGGCCACCTTAGAAGCGGCAGTGTAGCCAAGTCTCTGGCCCGTATGGGTCACGAGGTCTGTATCTATAGTATCGCCGGCCGTCGCGGCGATTACAGCAATAATGGCCCGATGCTCTATCAAGGCATCGAAGAGAATCTGGTCGAAGAGGTCAACCTCTCCCTTACCATCGGACTCATTCAAGCCGTCGCCCGACGTCTCGGCCTGCCGCGCGTTTGGCAATACATCCTCCTCCGCATGGGGCTCATTCCACCCTCGCTGCGCAATCGTCTGGATTGGGCCGACGTAATCCTCTGTGATCTGCCCTACACACCGCCGGTTCCAGGTCCTTGGAAAAAGAAGACCTGGCTGCTCCTGAGCCATAACCTTGAACATCGGCTCATGGCCCAGGGAACTTTCACGGAAAGACTCTTTTCGCCCTGGATGGAGCGGATCGAGATGGTAGCCCCTTTGCGTTACGACGGTATCCTTGCCTGCGCGAAGGAGGACAGTGAATATTTCAAGAACCGTTCTTCGAACCCCGAGTCGGTGCGTTTGGTTGCCAACGGTATCGACCCCGATCTTTATAACCGGTCGGGCGAAGAGGGAAAGGGGCTCCGCAAATCCTGGGGTCTAAGTGCTGAAGACTGGCTGATCGTGTTCAGTGGCAGTCGCTTTGGACCCAATCTCGAAGCATTGGCCAAGCTCCTGGACTTCTGTGCGGCCGAACATAAATATCTGGTGGAAAATCGCATTCGCTTTCTTATCCTGGGATCAATCTGCTCCAGCGCGAGAGTTACCGACACCATGATCGTCACCGGTCCCGTTAAGGAAACCTATCCTTACTTCGCGGCCGCGGATGCCGCCCTCAATCCTATTCAGATAGGTTCGGGCAGCAACGTGAAGATTTTTGAATATCTCGCGGCTCGGCTGCCCGTGATCTCGACCCTGTTCGGGACGCGCGGAACCGTCCTCGAGCCCGAGCAGGACTTCGTGGTCTTTCATGAAGGTCGATTGAAGGAGAGTTTGGATCGTCTGCTTAGGACTCAGTCAAAGGCGATGTGGAACGATCATGCAGAGAGAGTGTGGACCCGCGTTCAGGACTCTTGCGATATGACGGCTATTCTTCGCCGGGAATGGAAAGGCTTCCCCATGGGGAAGGCCTCGCCTCAGAATCAATTAAACGTCAGCAGTCCCGCGATCAGTGGCACTCATAGTCGCTAACATCTCCAATCCCCCAGAAACCAGCGTTCCTGCATCACCTGAGGCCACATCCTGGACTTTCAAAGTCCAGATGCCTTCCAGCTTCGTTCCCAAGTAAGCATCAAACGATTCATAGGGCTGCAGAGGCTTCGGGTAGGTGCCGATGATGTTGTCATCGCTGTAACCTGTGCGGTTGTGAAGGATGAGTTCTTTGCCCGCGTTCGCAATGGGAAGGTCATTCACGTTCAGCTCATAAACCAGGTGATAAGTGAGAAGGCTCTCCTGCTTCTTAACGAGCCTCAAAGTCTGCGGGCTCACCTGAAGTTCCTCGGCTTTGCTGGTGAGAAAGCTTTGCGTCAGTTGTTCGGAGCTTAGCGAGGAGGCTCGCAAAGAACTTGAATACCAAACATTGTGAAGGTGACTGGAATGAGAGCTTTCGGAAGCGCAGGACGAAGGCATCGAGCAGGCGAGCAGTAGAATCGCGGGTCGATAGCGCATAAGAGTTCCTGTGTTAGCAACGGAGCTTTTATTTTAACGTCATAACGACAAAAAGAGTCAGTTAAAACTGACTCTTCTTTTATGGCATGTTTTTCGCGTTAAAAAAACAACAGGGAACATGGCACAAATGTCTGGATACTGTAAGCCGACTATTCGTGATGAGAGCTTACTTTTTGACGCATCTTCTTGGTATCGCCCTGACGCGTTTTTTCATTCAAACGCCGCGTCTTCGATCCCTTCGTGGGCCGGGTTGGACGTCGGATTTTAGGCGGAATTGCGACGGCGAGAATCATCTTCTGGAGCTTGTCGAAGCAAGATTTGAGATTCATATCTTGCGAGCGATGCTCGTCACTTGCAATGACGATATGTCCATCTTCACTCACCCGATTCGCATAGCGATCGAGGAAACGCAACTTGACTTCATAAGGAAGCGATGGGCTTTCCCTGGGATTCCAGCTCAGTACGGCTTTGGTCTCGCGCTTGTTGACGTTTTGTCCGCCTGGTCCGCTGCTCCGGGCGTAGCTGATTTCGAGCTCGTCCCAGGGGATTTGGATTCTGTCGGTTACCTTCAGCATATAAGCCTTTCAAAGTGGTCTGATTCTATTCAGAGGTATGCATCAAAACCACTCCGTGATATGCCATCTTCTGCAGACGAACCAAGGGGTGAAACCTAGAGATGAAAAATACCGAGAGCCACGCTTTTTGGAAAGTAAAAACCCTTGAGCAAATGAGCACAACCGAGTGGGAAAGCCTTTGCGATGGCTGTGGCAAATGCTGTCTGCATAAGATCGAAGATGAAGAAACGGGCGAAATCGCTTTTACTAATGTCGCCTGCAAACTCCTCGATGCCAGGACCTGCCGCTGCAGCAATTACTCAAAGCGCATTCATTTCGTGAAAGACTGTCAGGTCCTGAACCCCAAGAAGGTTCGAAAACTCAACTGGCTTCCCAGCACCTGTGCTTACAAGATAGTTGGGGAAGGACGCGATCTTCCGTCGTGGCATCCGTTAATTACAGGCAATCGGGAGAGCGTGCATAAGGCGGGCGTATCGGTGAAGAATAAGATCATTTCCGAAAATAGCGTCAAAGACCTGGAAGACTTCGTCGTGGATTGGATCTTCTAAGGGACCCAATCCCGGACTCTTCCCTACTTGCCGTCAGCCGGTGCTTCCGGTTCCGTATTTTCCTCTTTCGCTTCCGGCTCAGGCGTGCCGATATCCTCTTTCGATTCTTCATCCGACTTAACGTCCAGAGCCGGTGCCGGCGGAGCCATTTCTTTAGGATTGGCCGTTGGCGCAGGATTATCGTGCTTTTCCTTTTCATCCATATGCTTCTTCATATCCGCACAATGATCGGGATGCTCGAACTTTTCGGTGACCCAGACCTTATCAAATGCTCCTGGAGGAAAGGGCTCCGACCCTTCTTCCTGCATGCCGACCGCCCAGATCTTGGTCTTCGGGGCTGCCAGTTTTAGGAGAGTGGGGACGCCGAATTCTTTGCGAGCATGACCGGCACCCAGGATAAAGACTGTGACGCCATCGATCGGCGCTTCATTCTGATAACCACGAATCAAAGCGGCATCACGGGCCCTTTGGACCGGAACCATCTTCAAGACATGATCCTCAGGGATCATCTTGCAGTGACTTTCATAGATTTCTTTTTGTAAAAGCTCAGCGCCTTCCGCATCGAGGATCGAACGCACATGAAGTCGTTCGATTTCGGTGGCGGTAAAGGCGCCCTCGTAACCATTGCTGTAGAGCAAAGGCAAACGATTCTTGGGCAGGCCGCCGGCAATAACCCGCGCCTTGTACTTCACAGCTGTCTCGATCAGGGGGCGATAGAGTTCGTAATCAGGCCAACCCGATTTATCCCACTCGATTTTCTTCGGGAGCTTCTTCACATTGTCGGGATTAAGCACGCTCAGGACGCCTTGCTCGGTCCAATCGATCTGCTCAAAAACCACGGCTCTCAAACGACCGTCGCGACCAAGCTTATCAATGATTTCCTGCTGAATCTGGTGATGCAGCGGGTTGTCGTGCTGCTCACCCAGGAGAAAAATATTCGCGGAGGCATAGTCCTGCTGCTGCTTGGTGTCAAGGTCGCGCAGCGCAAAATGAGACTTGGGATCGCTGACACAAGCCGTGGCCGACAGGAGGAGTAGAAGCGGGGCGATCTTGAGCAATGACTTCATCTTGGATAGCTTCCTTTGCTAATCTTCGGGATCGCCTTCAATGCGAATTTGGACGTTGCCAAAGACGCGGCACTGACAAGCGAGACGTTCATTCGGATCACAACGCATGGCGCGGAGAAAGTCGGCTTCCCGGGTGGTGGGCGGACTCAGATTCTCCTGGCCAGAGATCACACGAAATAAGCATATGCCACAATCAGCTTCTTTGCAGTCGTATTCTATAAGTTCGGTTTTTCGTCCCAGCGCCATCAGGCCCAGACCGGCTCTCAGGGAGTGTGACTCCTGCGCCACATCCCGTTCAATATCCACTTTAATATCGTTACGCGTTGGTGTCTCAGTCATAGATTACTCACAAATCACAGGAACTTTGTGGAAGCTGTCGACATCGACAAGTCCACGATCCGTAATCTTCAAAGAAGGGATTACGGGTAAAGCCAGGAATGATAATTGAAGGAAGGGCTCTTCCAGGACACAGCCGCAGTCGCGGGTCAGAGCCTTAAGGCGACGCAGACTCTCCGCCACTTTCTTAGGGAATTCATCCGTCATCAATCCCCCGATCGGCAGGGCCAGGATCTCGGAACGTCCATCCTCATGCACGACGACGATACCGCCATCGATATCCATGAGTTTGTTCACAGCTTTCGCCAGGAGAGTATCCGAACTTCCGACGGCGATAATGTTGTGAGCATCATGGTTGATACTCGTTGCAATCGCGCCATTGCGAATTCCGAAACCCCGAACGAAGCCGAGGCCGATGCGACCCGTATTATGATGCCGTTCCAGAACCGAGATCTTTAGAATATCCCGCGAAAGATCCTCTTTGAGCGAACCGTTCTCGACATGAAGTTCGGCCTGTTCCTGATGCGTCAGAATCTGATGTGGAATCACACCAATGATTCGAGCCCTGTGTGAAGTGCTGGTCGTGGACGCCGCGATTTTAAAATCGCTTTTATCCGGGCGCTTCAAATTCAGGTTGCGGCTTTTGTCGAGAGGAGGCGAGAGAACTTCGCTGAGCTTCTGCGAACTGACTTTGATGCCGCGCTTGAAGGTCGCGCTGATATCGAAACCTTCCACCCATTTGCCGTTTTTGGGCTTCACAAGGTTGAAGTCAGCGAGGTAGGCCGGAGCCAGTGCGCCTCGATCCGCCAGACCGTAGATCTTTGCCGCGCCGTAGCTGGCGGCACGGAACGCGACTTCGGGTGCGATGTTTTGTTTCAAAGCGAGATCGATGATGCAACTGATGTGACCGGAGTCCTCGATGTCGAGCGGGTTTCGGTCGTCGCTGCAAAAGGCTATATTTGAAGAGGTATAAGCGTTCAGAAGGGGGAGCAGCTGATTGGCATCCTTCGCACAGGAGCCTTCACGGATCAGGGTGTGAATCCCCTTGCTCATCTTTTCTTTGGCTTCCGCAGCCGTGGTCGACTCATGGCAACTGCAGATCCCGGCGACCGCATAGGCGTTCAGGTCTTTGCCGCTGAGACCGGGACAATGGCCGTCCATCCGCATCGCTTGAAAATCGAGAAGTTTCTGCAAGACGTCGGAGTCTTTGTTCAAAAGGCCCGGAAAGTTCATCATCTCGGCGAGGCCAAGTACTCTTGGGTGCGAGCGAAATTTACGAAGGTCAGCGGCGTAGAGTTCGGCGCCGGGACTTTCGAGTTCGAACTGAGGGCTCGTGCTTGGAACGCAGCTCGGCACCATCACGAAGACATCGAGAAGTAATTTGTCGCTGGCGGCAAGGGCCCATTCGATACCGGCCTGGCCTTTGACGTTGGCGATTTCATGAGGATCCCAGAGTACGGTCGTCGTTCCGGCCGGCAGCACGGCTTCCTGAAAGCGGGCCGGTGTCATCAGGCTGCTTTCAATATGAACGTGGGCATCGATGAAGCCGGGCACAGCATAGTGTCCACTGCCGTCTTCTTCCGTTTTTGCCTGGTAGTCCTGGCCGATCGCAACGATCCGTCCGTCCGAGATGACGAGATCGCTCGTGAGGAATTCTCCGGAGAAGACATCGAGGATATGGACATTGCGGATGATATGATCGGCTGGCGAGAGACCGCGCGCAGTATCGATGGCTTTCGAAAGGCTGATTTTATCTGAATAATGCGTTTTATCGATCATCTCTTTCCGTTCTACTCCCTTAGGATTGAGGCCACCACTTTTTCCGAAGCCCCTGGTTGAGGTTGTAGCGGAGGGTCTGCATCGGGCCTTCGTAACTGATTAAAGCAGATAGTTCGGGGTCGCGTAGTACATCGCTGACCTTGTATTCGATATCATTGATAACCATCGTCTGAGCCATAAGTCTCACGCCGTGGCTGTAGTCTGCGTACCAATTGCCATGAACCGTCGTCAGGGGTTGAATGGCTGTGCCGGAGCGAAGATGCCAACCGTAGATCGCCACTCGATTCGTTTTTCTTAAAAGCAAATTGGTGATGACGATGTCTTTCTTGTGGCCGGCGACAAGACCCCGGGGAACCTGATCGTGCAAACTCGTCTGGACGACCCTGTTATGCCGGATCATTTCTCCCACCGTAACCATCTGAGGGCCTGGTTTAAACGGCTGAGGATCTAGTTTTACACTCGCTGCGTGGTAAATGGCATCGACAATTTTCACCGTGGGAAGAAGGAGGCCAAACTGATCGGCTATGACCTGGGCGGAAAGAGGTGTCATTGGTGTCCGAAGAAAGTCCTGGTCGGAGCCAACGCCGAGATAATCCGGCAAAACCCAGAGGGTAACCTCCGCCTGCATCCCGGAACGCGTTTGGGAAATAAAGCTAACTTTGCTAAAATGTCTTAGGAACTCGGGGATATTGCCCTGGCGATATTGATCGATGATCGCCTGCTCACGTCCCTGCTCATTGGCGGAGTAAAGCTTTTTGCCGAATGCCGATCCGGAGATGGCACTCGCACTGCGTTTAGGTGCCTTAAGGAGGAGCGCATCGAGGAAGCTTGGCGATTGGGTTGCGCAGGAAGCGCAGAATGCCAAAACGACTAATAACAGCCTCAGATTACGACCCATGCGTTCTACGCTCCTCTTTGGTGTACGGACTCTCTAACATCTTAGGTTAGGAGAGCTTAAAAATCGCCAGTCAATCGAATCGATTACAATCGGTCACCTGTGTTAGGCTTGAAAGAGTCATAAAGATTGGCCTGAAAAAGGCGATAGTTATAAGTCATCGCACCCCCTTACTTATGAAGCGGACTTCTTTTATGAGCGAGAAGACAGTGGTTCCCGGCCGATTACGCAGACGAAAGCTCAGTATGCTGCTCGTCAGTCTCACCCTTTGTACGGCAAGCCTTCGTGCTCAAGAGGTTGAGCAGGAAGAAATGTTCTGCCGTGATATGGGCGATATATTTTGTACTTTAGACGAGTTTTCGGAATCGCTCACACCGGCCAAAGGTCTGGATGCCAAGCCCGGTCCGGCGCCTACCGAAAAACAAAAGTCGCGAATCGATCGCAGTGTGATCGACCTCCAGCAATCGCGTGTGGAAACCGTTTTGGATCTGAGAGGTCAGCAAAATCTCCCGCAGGAAGTGCGTATGATCAACCTCAATCCGGACGTCAATTCTTGGTTCCTTTTGAAATTGGTCTGGAATCCCCAGAAAATCGAGTGGTTTCACCTCGAAAACGGGATGAATAAAGACTTAAACCTTGAATTGAGTCCTACTTATCATAACGGCATCGTGCTCATAAATGCCAACGGAGAAAGAAGCCAATGTGATCTCTGGGGGCAGCTCGGGAAAAGTGCGCTCTATGGTGCACGATCTGCGAATACCCCTTATGCCAAAATTTGTGGCACGGATCTCTACCTTCGCAACAAGATTGACGGCTACAAAACGACCAAAGAATGGGTTGTGGAATTTCTGCGTGCGAATATCGCGGGCGGTGAAACCATCACGACCATCGTCAAGGAAACCGTTTATAAGGATAACTTCCTGATCAAATCCGAAGGCAATATCGTGAAGAATGCCGATGGTGTCGTCGATCTCCCTGATGCACCGGAACCGGCTAAGATCAACGAGGCCTATAAGGGCGAGCAGATCAGCACGACCCAACTTGGAATCAGCCTTGAAGGCAATAAAGGCGATGCCCTCGATGCAGGACGATGGTATCGCAGTGAGAAACAAAGCGGGGTCTTTGTCAGCGCGATTGAACCCCGTGCGATCGATGCCGCGCTGCTCAAGAGCTATCCCGATTATGCAAAACCACTTGATAACGTGGAGATGGGCGCGGCCGCCTATCTCATCGCCTTCGACATCGGCGCCTTTGATTTAAGCTTTGCCGTGGGTACCGATCACCCGGCTGTTGGCTGGTCTGAGCGCGTTCTTCCTGAAGTTCGTGATCCGGCCTTGAAAGGTCCCGATGGCTTTCAGACGATTGCGCCGTTGACGCCGACAGGATTGATTCCTCCCTATATGGCCGATCGCGTTGCCGGCATTTTTACCGGTGGATTCAAGCGCGATCACGGGGCTTTTCACTGGGGGGTTCTCTCCAAACAAAATCGCGGATCGCACTATGGCTTTGTCGAAAATGGAGTTGTGCTGAGTGAGCTGCAACCAGAGCTTTCGACACTCGTCGTTTACAAAGATGGTCAGATCGATTTTAAAACCTGGAAAGAAGCCGACAACGAAACAGTCAGTCGCGTTCGTTTTGCCCGGCAAAACGGTGTTGCCATCATCGACTACGATCCGATTCAGGGCAAAGGCGTACCCGGCCGCTACGTAAGCAACTGGACGCTCGGCAACTGGTCAGGTTCTCAGGATAGAAAATTCCGTTCGCTGAGGGCGGGTGTTTGTTTGCAGAATCGTGGGGCAAGGCGTTTCCTGATCTACGGCTACTTCTCAAGCATGACGCCAACGGGCATGGCGCGCGTGTTCCAAGCCTATAATTGCAGCTATGCGATGCACTTGGACATGAACGCGCTTGAGCATACGTACATGGCTCTCTATCCGCCGAAAAAAGGTGGCGAGCGTGTCCCGCAACATCTTGTTCGCGGCATGAAAGTCTTGGATGAGCGCTTCAAGGGCAATGTTCCGCGTTACATGGGCTACCCGGATAACCGCGACTTTTTCTACTTCACGCGTAAGCCGGTCACCAAGGCTCCCTGAACCTTAGAATTCCCAATGAAATCAACGCCTACTTCTTCGGAAGCTGGGCGTTTTTCTCGTCATATTCGAATTCCGTCTCTTGTGTTTCTATGTTAGGTTACCCCCCTGTAGCACCGAGGACTCTTCTAGAAGGATATTTTATGAACGCAGCACAAAACTCCGTTGTTCTGATGGACTACACGGTTAAAGACGAAGAGGGCAACATCATCGACACGTCTTCGGGCCACGAGCCGCTCGCATTCATCGTCGGTTTGGGCAATATCATTCCAGGCCTCGAACGTGAATTCATCGGCAAGAAAAAAGGCGATGCCTTTACTGTCACAGTCAAACCAGAAGATGGTTACGGTGATAAAGATGACGCACTTGTCGAGACTGTGCCACGCGCTCAGTTTGCTGGCGTGAAGAACCTCGCGGTTGGCATGCAGCTTCAAGCTCAAACTGATGACGACACAATGGTAGTGACCGTCATAGAGCTCACAGACACTGAAGTGACTGTCGATGCGAATCATCCTCTGGCTGGCAAGACACTCAACTTCGATGTTAAAGTTGTTGAAGTTCGTGATCCTACAGCCGAAGAAATGAGCCATGGCCACGTTCATGGTACCGGTGGACACCACCACTAAGTCTTTATTTTTGAATTTAAAAAAGCAGGCCTCATGATGAGTTGCCTGCTTTTTTATTGTCTGGAATCGAAGCGCTAACATCCACTTTCACTTCATCTAAATATTATGGACGGCTAGCCATGGCGATTGTCGAGTGTGCTGTTTTCATGCGAGAGATTTGTTGGATTGTGCCTTCGCCGCTCAACAGCGAAGCGTAGGATTTGTTTTCAAGAATGTCTCTGAGGTCTAGCATCTTGTCGCCGAGTTTCACTAGGTTCGACACAAGACGGATGCCATGGCTGTAATCAGCGTATTCAGCAGAGTGTGCGGTCGAGAGCGGCTGGATGGGATTCAGTGCATTGCGGTGCCAGCCGTAGATGGCGATCGAACCTGGTTTTCTCAGGACTTTACGACTTTGAACGACGTCTTTCTTGTGGCCCGCGACGAGCATTCCGTTGGTGTATTTGTGGTGGGAGATTTGCTCTAAGAGAAGGTCGTTATGCTTGGCTATGTTGGATGTCGCAGAGATATTAGCCTTGCTGATAACCGGCTGAGGCGTCAGCTTTACAGTTGCGTGATTGTAGATGTCGTCAACCATCTTTGCTGTGGGCAGTGAAAGATCGAGTTGTTCACTCAACTTGTCGATGCTGTGAAGATTCAAGGGAACGCGGATGAAATCTGTGTCTGAACCGATAGCGATGTAGTCGGGGAGGGCCCAGTAACAGAGAGTCTTACCGCGGTAGGGTCCTGAAGTAAGTTTTGTCTCGATGGGTGTGAGCTTACGGAGAAAGCCTGGGATGTTGCCCTTGAGAATTTCGGCTACCATAGCCTTCTCTCTCTGTCCGCCGTCCATTCGGGCGATCTTCTTCATAAAAGCGGAGCCACTGATGGCATTTGATGAACGAACCGGCAGGTTGAGCAGTTGATCGTCTTGAGCCAGCCCTATGGATCCCCACATCATGAGGATGAATAGATAGATAGTCTTCACGCTCTAGTTCCTCTCTCTTCTCTCTAAAAAAGTAACCGAAGTTCTTTAAACCCCGATTTTGCTTACCTAGACCCTTCGTCCATCAAAAGAAAAACTCTAAGAAAACTCGTTAGACCAATGAGAACATATTGTTATAAGTTTTATTAAAGTCCGGACTTAAGTCCTGGCGGTAAGGTTTTCAAATGTAAGCTGATAGTCCTGGCAGGCTTTTAACCCAATATGGCGCAGAAATATGGATCGAGCTTGCGGGGCAAGCAACAGTCAATAAAATATCTTGACGAACCTGTCTTTTGCGCTTATCCATGCCTAGTAAAGTGCTGTTAATAATACATATTATGGACCATTTATGTATATTTCAGTGGGCGCTGCCGCAGAAATTCTTGGAGTGT
>JACMPP010000028.1 GCA_014377445.1 Oligoflexus sp. | reverse complement strand
GATCGTGTTTCATAAGCCGAACGATATGCGTTACGAGAATGTTCCGGATCCGAAAATTGAAGCACCCACCGATGTCATACTCCGCGTGACGTCGACAGCTATCTGCGGATCGGATCTGCATATTTATAATGGTTACTTCCCTCAGGTCCAGAATATGGTGATGGGCCACGAATTCATGGGCGTCATTGAAGAAGTGGGCCGCGGAGTGAAAAAATTGAGCAAGGGAGACCGAGTGGTCATACCCTTTGTTATTGCCTGCGGTTCCTGTTGGTTCTGTGAGCATAGTTTCCCCACGGGCTGTGAAACGACCAACCCATCGAACTACGGTCCTGAAGGCGGGATACTTAAGGAAAAAGGCGGTGGGCTCTTTGGTTTCACCAATCTTTATGGCGGTTACTCAGGCGGACAGGCGGAGTATGTGCGCGTGCCTTTCGCAGACGTGGGTGCCCAGCTTGTTCCCGAAGATCTGTCCGATGAACAGGTGCTCTTCCTCAGCGACATACTGCCAACTGCATACACAGCCCTTCAGTGGGCCGAAGTCAAAGAAGGGGAATCTGTTGCGATCTTCGGATCAGGTCCGGTAGGTCTGATGGCTCAGAAGCTTGCACGCCTCATGGGAGCCAGCAAAGTCATCGCCATCGATCCCCAGGATTATCGCCTCGCCATGGCAACACAAGCTGGACATGCCACCCACACGATCAATCCCGATAAGATGAATCCCGTGGACATGATCCGCGAATTTACCAGCGGTCGCGGGGCTGACGTCTGCATCGATGCGGTCGGCATGGAAGCGAAACGCAATGTCCTGGAAAAAGCCTCCAACGTCCTTCATGGTCAAGGCGGAACATCCAAAGTTCTCGAGACGGCCATGAGCGCTGTGAGACGAAGTGGGCGCGTTTCCGTAGTGGGCGTATACGGAACGAAGTATGACAGCTTCAATCTTGCTCAATTCTTTGACAAAAACATTACGATGAAAATGGGCCAGGCCTGGGTCCACAATTTCAATGATGAACTCCTGGGCTTTATTCGATCGGGTAAGATTCATGCGAACGATATTATCACGCATAGAATCCCTCTGAGCGAAGCGCCCAAAGCCTATGGAACCTTCAACAGGAAGGAAGATAATTGCGTGAAAGTGGTGATGACGCCGTAAGTTACCGTCGCAGAATCAAAATGAATAGGCCGTAGCAAATCTACGGCCTCTTTTATCGATTTTAATCTAAAGACGTATCAGCCGTCACCCGCACCGTGTTCGTCCCATCAAGCGGGACAAGGGTTCTTAAATTTTCTTCTCTTTAAACCAGACGCTGACTTTTATCAGACGGTCTGAGTGCTGGCGCTGCGTGCTGCAGCGAAGTCGATCTCTGTCGAGCTTTTTGCAAGCCAGGTTTCGATCGGATATCCCAAAACCAGACAACTTGAAATTACGCGGAATCACCAAATCGAAAAATCCGCCGAAACCCCTTGGTTGGTAACTAAAGCTTAAATTCTGCAATAACCGGTTCCATCTCATATCGACCAAAATCCCCGGAGTCCTTTCGACAAAAGGCCTTGGCCGATAGGCGCCTCGCAATTGTCCTTTATCGTCACTGATACTCAGGTCCTCTTGGTTCCATCCATCCTTCGTTTCCGGATTCCAGGTCGGCGTATAGACCCACAGCGCACCGGAGTAGAGTTCCTGATCGAGAAGATCGTAGATGTTGTCTAAATAGTCGGCGGCCCTAGGCAGACTGGGACTGGCGCCGAACTCACCCACAAAAAGAGGCGTCTGCCATTCCCCCAAAATGGTCTTCCAGGTCAACGCCGTTTGCTCCAGGGCGCCCTTGCTCCAGGAGTTGGTAAGCAAACCAGGATCGTAGAAATGCGCGGCGTGAACGATATTGGGATCATCAATTCGGGGCAGCGTGGAGACTTTCAAGCCAAGGCTGGTGAGCGCGACCGGACTGAGAAAAAGGATTGTGTCCGACAACTCCTGACGAACCTCTTTAGCAGCATCCTCATAGAGCGCATGCAGTTCCGTTTCCTCTTCACCCCAGGGTTCGTTCATCAAATCGATTCCGATGACATTGCGTTCATGGGCGATCGCATGCGAGAGCTTACGGACCAGCGCCAGGTACTGATCACGAACCCCGCCCGTATTGAGATAGAATGCGCTCCAGGCCGCATGCATGTCCTTGTCGGCAATCGCCGAGACAAACCACGCCTTGCAGACTTCATCATTTTTTGGTTCGGCTGCTATCAGGTCAGGAGGCAATGTCCACTTGGGAAAGCCCTCACCACAGCCCTTGGCCGTATAACGGGAAAACGCATCCTGGTGGATGTCGACGATTACATAAAGATCGTAAAACGCCGCCCAGCGAATGACCTTGAGATAGTAGCGCAGATAGCCCAGATCATAACGGTCTTTTTCGGGTTCAAAAGCCTCCCAGTTAAACAGTAGCCGTATCGTGTTAAATCCCCAGCCCCGGAGGGGCCATAGATCCTTCGCAGCACGAATCACCTGAAAAGGAGGGAGCTTCGATGCGCCTGATACGTTCACGCCGCGTAGGATAACCTGCCGGCCGGCCCGATCAATGAAACGGGACCCTTCCACTCGCAGGGGGCTCGCCAGGGAAGCTGCGGGTAGGAATGACGAGAGAACGAGCAAAAAGCCACAGAACAGTGAACGCATGTTACGATACCCGCCGCTGAATAATAAGTTCGATTCGACCTCTAAAAAGATACCGAAATGTGACTTTTCGTCCTTTGCCCAGGGCTCACGGCCCCCAAAGTTTAGTATGCAGCCGTGATAAAGCGATCTCCAGTCTATTTTTCTAGCAAAGAAAAAGGACGCTAGCGCAGAGCCAGCGTCCCTATCAGTTCATGAGTTAATCGTCGAAATATCAGATTCTGTTAAACCTACTTCTTGCCTGTTTCGCAGCTCAAAAGCCACTTTATACCATAACGGTCGGTAAGTGAACCAAACTTCGCTCCGTTCCAATCAGCCTGTCTGAATACTTTGGGATTTGTTCCGGTCTTTATGAAAGACATGCCCGACTATGTCCTCGAAGGTGCCTGGGGCGAGATTAAAACTTTTCAGATGAATCCAAACATCCCGCTCAGCGGCAAAGAAAAAGAATTGATCGGGCTCGCTGTCTCCGCACAGATTCCTTGCAGTTACGGTATCTATGCCCACAACGAATTCGCCAAACTGAATGGGACCATTACTTCAAAACATGGAATTGTTTGAAGGCGAGCGGGCTTGATCGATACAGGCTCGGGCCGCAGCATCCGCAAGATTGTTTCTGGCCCGGGGGATCCATTCAATCGACCAGTTGCGAAAGCGATCTAACAAGAGATGAGCGTCAGTCCCCAAGGAGAGCAACTCCTTTTTTCGAATGACCTTTCGACCTGAGATCTGGTCGATCACATTGCGGCTATCGCCTCGGATGACGATGGACTGAGCCCCGGCATCCAAGGCCGCTTTTAGCCCGCAGATCAGACCGCAATATTCGGCTGTATCCGAGTCGGATCGCGGTAGATAGAGACTGTTTGTGTATGCCACGCCCTGGGCCGATACGAGCACGGCCGCACCCGCTGAAGGGCCTGGCCCTCCCCGTCGCCCTTTGCCGAAGGAGCTTCCATCAAAATAGACCGTCCAGATCGAATCCATGCCCCGCCTCTACCATCACCAACCGATCGAAGACGCTAGGATATATCGCTTTTGTTTTCGCCGGCTAGTCGGTTTTGAAAGGAGATCAAAACCGGGCTTTCCGGACTTTATTTTTTGGCGACTTCCATTCCAGAATAAAGGGGAGACTTCACCCTAGAAACTCCTCATCCATCAAAACCAGAGCAATTTCAGAGAACAATTTCTGACAACCTTATGAATAGACAGTTGTTTAGGACCATGTTTAAAAACAATCGTGTATCTCGAACGGTTTCAGTTGAATTTTACTATAACTTTTTGGTATACAGCGCCTCAACTCTCTAATTTTGGATCAAACATGAAGATATTTAACATTTTACTTTTTGCCTTTTTGTCAATGACCGCCTGCGGCCGAAACTCCGAGTCAAAACTGGATTTCGCTTCCGGAGAACACGTTTTAATTGGAAACGCGGCGTTCAAGAAAGTTTTGGCGGAATCAAATCTCACCGATATCCCCGCCAGCATTCGTCGCGCTGACGGCAAATTTGATTTTACTTACGGCGAACTCGTGGCCTTCAGCGGCGATTTATATCGCTCCCCTGAAGATCTCGACCAAGATACTGGTACACAATCCTGGAAAACACCCCTGGCTAACAACATCAACGGTGCCCGCGAGATCTTTGCTGGTGAGCTCGATGATATCCAGAAACAGATCGACTCCGGCAAACTCGATTACAAAGATAACAACATCCCATTTCTCACGGCATTTCCTTCGAGCTATGTTAGTCTTGCTGAAAACAACGTGGATCATTTCGGTTGGTACAACGGCAAAGCCTACGTAAAATATCATCAGGCGGCTCTGGATCTTGTCTTGAAAGCCAACAAAAGCTCGGCCCCCGAGAAGATCGACCTCTTGCGTCGCGCCCTTCTCACCAACGCCTTCGCTGACCATTTCCTTACCGATGGTTTTGCTTCCGGTCACATTCGTGTGCCGCGCAGCCAGTCCCTTCAGTGGGGCCAGAAAAATGGTGTGAACAGCAAGGCCATTGGCGGCATTAACAAGTTTCTTCATGACAACGATCATACCTACGCGACGACTAAAGGCCTGCTCGTAACCAACGCCCGTGGCGATGAGTGGAGAACCCGGAGTGATGGCGAACTCGCTGTTGCCAGTCATTTAGAAGATCGGAACATTGCTTTGCCGATCGAAGCTGTGGAACTTTCTCTTAAAGAATTACTTTCGGCCTATAAAAACAACAAGCTCCCCTCATCAACTTTTGCCGCCATGAATATTGTTCCCTGGGTAAGCCCGAAGGAAGATAGCCTCGTAGCAACTTTTCCTGCAGATTTGGCGAGCGATAAACTTGTTCCCATGCTGGCGAGCATTGGCATAATTTGGAAGCTTGGCGTCTTTTTTGACTTCAACGAAAACACGGCTCGCAAATATCTCGGCCAACTGCCTTCGATCATGCAGCAGTTCCAAAACGATGTGATGCGCGAATCAAATGATCCTGTACTGCAGAAGACTCTTCCCTCAAAATACATCGCAGCTTATCGTAACGTTCGATAAGACTGAATTGACCTTGTTCGAGAGTTAAATGGAAGCGCCAGTTCATCCTGGCGCTTTTTTTATACTAAAAATTACTTAGTAGGAATACTGCGCCGAAGCTATCTAGCCCTTCGGCAGGCCCCGCTCAGAAATAAAGCTTTGAAAATTTAGTTGCTTTTATTCCATGTAATCGGTTGGTGAAGATTGTGCTTATCTGATGTATTTATCATGAACCTTTAGTGAAGACCCTTGCCGGCCATAATTTTTGTCAGCATCGCTTTCGCTTCGGTTCCACCCAGCACAGGCTCATTGCCAGGAATGGGTGGAGATTGATCGACTGTATCCTCGAAGTTCAGGACCGCCAGATAACGCTTATTGTGACCCTCGACATGGGCCACAAACCAACCCAATCTTCGACGAAAGGGTTTGTCCAAATAGCCTGAGCCCGTCTTGCCAGACCAACGATAGCCCTTCAGAGTTTCTTCGAGATAAGTTATTTTCTGGGCGTATTCTATAGCCGATCGTTTGGCTGGAAGGCGGTAGGTCCAGAATTTTTCGAGAAACTGAATCTGTTCGACCGGCGAGATGAGGACGCTGGTCTTCACCGGAGGTCTTACAAAAGGTGCGGGCGTTAACCAGGCGTTCTCCAGTTTCCCGGAAAAATCTTCGTTGCCATATTCAAACGCTTTCAAATACTCCTGAACTTTAGGTTTGCCGAGGCTCTTGGTAATTCTCTGGGAAAACCAGATCACGGAATTGCTCATCCATGTTGTTGGGTTCTGATCGTGGTTCCATTCCGCAATCTCTTCTTTCTCGCCCGACCATTTGAATGTGGAATTCTCATTCTTCAAAAGATCCGAATCGAAGGCCATGACGGCCAGAGGAATTTTGAAAGTCGAGAGTGGCGGCTGCTGCCGTTTGCAGTAGTCGGGATTGTAGGCATCCACATAGGTTTTGCTTTTGAGATCGTAGAGCAGGAAGCAGCCCTTTTTGTTCGCAAATACCGGCTCCAGACTGAGGTTGCTTTCGGGAATACTCACGCAGGAGACTGTTAAAATGAGGCCAAGGGCAAAAGGAAGTGACGAGAGAAGGAATATATTTTGAAGATCAATTTTCATAACTATCTCATATCCTTAAAAGTTACCGTGTCAAATTAATTGGCCTCGCGACGAACTGCTGCCTGAGCTTCTCTCCATTCTACGTAAAAAAGGGTGCGTTTCGCCTCTTTAAAAGCTATACCGACCGGGCTGACTTATCTCTAATGAGGTCGCCACATGACTGGTCCTAAAATTTTGCTTCTTACGCCCCCTATGACGCAACTCAATACCCCCTATCCAGCGACAGCCTACCTCACCGGTTTTCTGCGCATGCATGGGTATGCGGTTGAACAAAGGGATCCGGCTATCGAACTCATTTTAGCTCTTCTCTCCAAACATGGGTTGAATGAAATCAAAGCTGAGCTCGAAGCCAACTTCGAAGATGTTCCTGAAGACGAGCGTCCGGCTGAAGTTCAATATTTTCTCGATAATTTTTTCGCTTACGTAAATACCGTCGAACCCTGCCTGCGCTTTCTCCAGGGAAAAGACCCGAGCCTGGCGATTCGCCTTTGCTCACGCAAATATGTGCCGGAAGGCGTCGGCTTCGATGCCCTCCATCAAATGGAAGAGCTGGAGGGTCCTGAGCATCTCTTCTACGCCTTCGGAAACCTGGGCACTCAAGACAAAGCCAAATATCTGGCGAGCCTCTTCATCTCCGGTCTGGTCAAGGTCATCAACGAGGGCATTGATCCCCGATTTGAGCTCTCGCGCTATGGCGAACGTCTGGCCGCGAGCAATCCGGTTTTTGATGATCTCCATGATTCGGTCGAAGGCCAGGAGACCTATGTCGACGACGTCTTGAAAGAGATTACCGAGCGCTACCTGCGCGAAGTGAACCCCAGCATAGTCGGCATCACGCTCCCCTTCCCGGGCAACGTCTACGCGGGCCTGAAGATCGCTCAGACGATCAAAGCCATTAACCCTGCGATCAAGGTAATCCTGGGTGGTGGTTACGTGAACACCGAGCTGCGTTCCCTCAAAGATCCCCGCGTGTTTCAGTACGTTGACTACATCAGCGTCGACGATGGTGAAAAGCCTTTGCTGGTTCTCCTTGATCATATTCAGGGCAAGCTTTCGGAAGCCGAACTGATGCGCACCTATGTGCTTCAGAACGGGCATATCGCCTATATCAATTTCAAAAAGCACCACGACATTCCCCACCGCGATGTTGGAACACCAACCTATGACGGCCTTCCTCTCGACAAATACCTTTCGATCTGCGAACTCCCTAATCCCATGCACCGCATTTGGTCGGATGGTCGCTGGAATAAGATCACACTAGCCCACGGCTGTTACTGGAACAAATGCAGTTTCTGCGACGTGAGTCTCGACTACATCGCCCGCTACGATGAGGCGCAGGCTGACATTATCCTTGCCCGTATGGAAGCCTTGATTGCCGAGACCGGACAGACCGGCTTTCACTTTGTCGATGAAGCGGCTCCACCTAAGATACTCCTGGCCCTGGCGCAAAAAATTATTGAGCGCGGTCTGACGATCACCTGGTGGGGGAACGTTCGCTTTGAAAAGACTTTCACACCCAAAGTCGCTCAGATCCTGGCGGCCTCCGGTTGTATCGCGGTGAGTGGGGGCCTTGAAGTGGCCTCTGACCGCCTTTTGAAACTCATGAACAAAGGCGTGACGGTGGCTCAGGTCGCTCGCGTAACTCAGGCCTTTACGGACGCGGGAATTCTCGTGCACGCATACCTGATGTATGGCTTTCCCAGCCAGACCCGATCAGAAACGATCGATGCTCTGGAGAATGTTCGACAGCTCTTTAAAACCGGCTGCATCCAGTCCGGTTATTGGCATCGCTTCGCCGCGACCATTCATAGTCCGGTCGGAAAAAATCCTGAGATGTTTAATATTCAGATCGCACCGCAGGAAGACATCTGGTTTGCTTCAAACGATTTGGATTTCTACGATCCGGTGGAATGCGATCATGATGAACTTGGCAAGGGCTTGAACAAGGCTCTCTACAATTACATGCAGGGCATCGGCCTTGATGAGGATGTTCGAATTTGGTTCGAGGGCGGAGTGCCCAGCCCTAAGGTGAAGAAGAATTTTATTGAGTCCGCACTTCGGCAGGACGCATGAGAGCAAGGTTCAAAAGGCGCCAGCAAGAATGCGGGCGCCTTTGTTTTGTATGAAAAACCTTATTTATAAGCTTGAACTCCGTATCTCTGACCTGACCAGGTGGTGACTCCTGAGACCACACCGTTCTCCCAGGTATGGTGCATAAGTGTGAAAGGTTGGTCGTTATCGGCCGCAAAGGGGATGTTGAAGTTGATCACATGACCATCGCCCAAGGCCGGAGCCGTGACGTTGAAAACTCTTCCATCTTGAGCGGTGTAAGTCCCCACCACAAAGTTCAAACCCGGAGCCGGGATTACGCTGTTGATAGTCAAGGTACCTCTCCAGCCGTCATGATTCATCTTCCAACTGCCGATCCACTTGTAGACATTGAAGGATTCATTGCCCTGAAATGGGATCGCATCGCGACGTAACTGGCTACCAAACGAGGTTCCGTTCCAGTACGTTTCTCCAGCCGCGTTGCTTGGATCCCATCCGAAGTTGCTGATCGTGTGCTTTTGACCTTTTGCTTCGCCTGGATTCACGCGATCACTGTTGTCAGCAATCCAGAAGTTGACGAGCTGACCGTTCTGTTCGAAGAATCCGTTGACGTCATAACGTTTGCCATCACGATAGTAATTGCCCAGTTTCGTAGCGGCTTTGTCTGCGGCACGATAGTTTGTGAAGCGACGAATGACGAGTTGACCTCTCCAACCATCATGGTCCATGTTCCAAACACCGACCCACTTGGCTTCGTTTTGCACCTGAGGATCCTTCGGGCCAACATTCGTGATGTAGTGTCCATATTGATAGCCGCCGCTGGTGAAGAAATCGTAGGCGACACGGATAAGCCCGGGCTCACCCCAAGAGTTCTTTACTAACATCACTTGATCGTTATCATCATAGCCGACCAGGAGGAAAACGTGTCCGCCGCCGCCGCTGCTTGCGTCATAGACATAGGCGTTTTTACCAGCATCGAAGCGCCATTTCAAATCCACATCGGCCACGATCTCATGATTGGATTTGATGATATTTTTGAGGTTATCGAGACTTCCATCGGTGACAGAGGCCGTCGCCACCGGTCGGAATTTGGCATTGTGCCGGGCAACGGTGGGGATATGCTCCTGTGAGAACTCCATGGCATCGAGAGCCTCCTGGCTGGAGTTCCAGTCAAGCGCAGCCGCCCCTAGGATGGCATTGAGTTGCCACTGGTCTTTGTAGGGTGCAAAGCGCTCTTCAGGAATCGCGGCCCTTATCATGATATCGACGATACCGCTGTTACCCTGAAAGCCCCACATGGAACTGTTGTTCTCATGCATGACGGCAAAGTTCGTCATGTAGTCACCGTAGAGCTCACCGGACTTTTCGATGTGAAAGAGATATTGTTCCGAGAGATCGAGATCAACACCGTAGGCGCGTTTGTAGGCAGCCTCGTAAGCCGCTACACCGGCGAAAGCCCAGCAACTGCCGCGACCGCCCTGATTGCGAATCGAGGTCTGGTAGCCCGCAAGGGAATAGGAGTCTTTCAGGAGTGTAGGATAGGGTTGGAAGACATGAACCGTATCGGAAATGCTGCTCGATACAGAGGTAACGGGCTTATTGATGGCGATCTCACCTGGATTGAAGCGAAGGGCCTCTTCACTCAATTTTTGAATTTCAATACCTTGTTTGAACGCATCGATAGGCATGAGGTCGTGCTCGTGACCTTGAGAATCGACCGTCGTGGGTTTTTGAGGATTGCTCCCCTGTGGCGAGCCGCAAGCGGCCAGGAGGCAAAGACTGGTGAGAGATACCTTCAATGGTTTGCTGATTTTCATAAAGGGACTTCCTCTTGCTGTGAGAGCTTCTGTTCGTGGCGAAGCTCAATTCAAGGGACACAGGGATCTCAGAAATCTTGCAGGGAACAAGATATTTATTGCGTCTACATTGACGCGGAGTGAATTATTTCGTTTTCAGGCG
>JACMPP010000166.1 GCA_014377445.1 Oligoflexus sp. | reverse complement strand
TGGGGGGAAGTCTGGGGACTAAAAACTAGCCATTTATTTTGAGGACATGGAAACTCTTTTTGCCTTTTTTTACCATGATTCCGTCAGCGGCCCTCAGACGGCTCACGTCGACCATCAGGGTATGGACTTCAACCTTTTCGCCATCGAGGGTCAATCCACCCTGTTCAATCATGCGGCGAACTTCGGCTTTGGATGGGAAAAGCTTACTCAAGGTAAGAAGATCGACGACGTTGATCGTCTCGCCAGGAACCTCGCTAGAACTCATAAGGACTTCAGGCGCCGCCGGACGTTCCCCGGTGCCGCTGAAAAGATTGGCGGCCATCGCCTTGGACTTTTCGGCTTCGGCCTCACCATGCACAAGTTTGGTGGCTTCATACGCAACTGCGATCTTCGCATCGTTGATGGCGCGATCGCGCAAACCGCCGAGGCGTTTCACTTCCTCCACCGGAAGATCGGTGAAGTAGTTCAAACACTTTTCCACCATATCGTCATCGATGTTGCGGAAGTATTGGTAGAAGTCATAGGGCGAAGTAAGATTCGAGTCGATCCAGACCGCCCCACTCTCGGTTTTACCCATCTTTTTCCCTTGGGAATTGACGAGGAGAGGCACTGTCGCGCAGAACGCCTGTTTGCGTTCCTTCCGGCGCACAAGTTCCATACCACCGAGCATGTTGCTCCACTGATCGTCCCCACCGAGCTGAACCGCACAGTCCTCATGCTTGTTCAAATGGTAGAAGTCATAACTTTGAAGAATCATGTAATTGAATTCGAGGAAGGAGAGCCCGACCTCCAACCTTTGTTTCACGCTATCGGCCGTCAGCATACGATTCACTGAAAAATGTGAACCGATTTCACGAAGGAAGGGCAGATACATAAGTTCACGCAGCCAATCGGCATTGTTCACCACGATCCCTTTGTCCGGCGAAGAAAAATCAAGGAAAGGGGCCAATTGCTTTTTGAAATGTTCCGCGCGCTGATCGATGACCTCTTCACTGATCATCTGCCGCATTTCGCTTTTGCCGGTCGGATCACCAACCATGGCTGTGCCACCGCCCAGGAGGACAATAATTCGATGACCGGCCTGTTGCCAGCGTCTGAGCGCCAAGACCGGAAGCATATGTCCAACGTGAAGACTATCGCCTGTAGGATCGAAGCCGGCATAGGCCGTTCTCACGCCGCTCGAGAGGTACTCGCGAAGCTCCTCTTCATGAGTAACCTGCGCCAACATACCTCTTTGCTGCATTACTTCTAAAAAACCCATGGCTAAATCGCCTCGCTTCAGTGTGAATCTCGTAACAGGAGACCTTGTCTTATCAATCCATCGACACGGATCGCAAGCAGATCTCTCCGGATGCCTATGCTAAAATGTGATTATACAGATAATGAATGGCGGAAGGAAAACAGTATGAGCCTTGGACCTTGCCCACCCCTTGTTGAACTCCCGTCCCCACTCTTAATTTTGGGCGCGGCTTACAGCGGCAAATCCGAACTCGCCATCCAGGCTCTCAAAGCCGAAGCCGATACAACGGTCATAGGGACGGCAGGACTTTTGGAGCTTGAAGGTCGAATTGGCAAGTTAAAATCTCTCCGCCCTGACCACTGGCAACATCGGGAAGGCCACACGCTTAATGAATATTTGACGCAGTCACTTCCTGAATCGAAACAGGTTCTCGTCGATTCCATCAATCAATGGCTCGCCAATGTTCTGCTGGAAAGTTGGAATAAGTATGACCTTCAGCAGCAGGACGCCCGTCTGAATCTTGAAATCCGAAGCTTCTGCGACACGATGCATAAGCATGGAGATCATCGCTTTGTCATCGTCAGCAGCGAAATCGGAGCGGGCGTCACACCCCCACAGGAACTCTCACGCTTCTTCCGCCAGCTCCTCGGTCGCCTTCACCAGGTGATCGCTGCGGAATCTGCGGCTGTGGTTCAGGTCGTTGCCGGTATACCCCTGCTCATCAAAAAGCCATGACGATATAGGCAAGCGCCGAACCACTCGCCACTGCAATCAGAATGTGTCTGACTTCGCCACTGCGTGATAAAAGTGAGATTTAGTCAATCCAGAGAGACCAGAGTTCGTTCAGAGAACTTTCCGTCTGCCACTCAAAATCCGACTGAATCTTGCGAAAAAGCGTCTCTTGCCTCTTCGCATACTGCCGAGTCGCAATCACAATTGCTTCTTCCAACTGATCGCGCGTAAGCTCACCCTTTAAGTAGAGAGCCACTTCCCGATAACCTATGCTTTGCATCGGTTTAGAGGCCTCATCCACACCTTGCGCGATCAGCCTCCTCACCTCATCAATCAGCCCTGAGGCAAGCATGACCTTACTCCGCGCCTCAATCCTCTGGTGAAGCACGCCTCGTGGACAACTCATATGAATGACAAAGGCTTCCTCACGTCGACTCACGGGAGCATCCAGATCTTTGACGGAGTGACCGAGAAGCTTCGCGACCTCGACCGCACGCTGCAAGCGAAATCGATCGTTGCCATGGATCTCCACCGAACGAAGTGGATCCAGGCGATCCAGTTCGATACGAAGTTCTTCCAGTGTCATTTGCGAAAGCTCTATTCTCAGCAGATTATCCTTCGGAAGATCATGAAACCCATCTTGCCACAAAGCCTTCAAATAGAGCCCTGTACCACCGACAACGATCGGCAATTTGCCACGAGCGAGGATTTCATCGATCGCGGCATCAGCAAGCCTCGCAAATTTGCGGGCATCGAATTCTTCGTCCCAATTTAGGCAATCGATGAGGTGATGAGGGATGGCTGCTTGTTCTTCGGCCGTGGGTTTGGCCGCACCGATAGCGAAGCCTCGATAGATCTGGACCGAATCACAGTTGACGAGCTCGCCGTTATGAGCCGCAGCCAGGCCCATCGCCAGTGCGGATTTCCCGCTGGCGGTTGGCCCGATCACTGCTATGTAGCGACGCCTGCTCATAATCATCCGAGGCGATCAAACCAGGCTGCGACCTGGCTGGCTTTCCACCAGCGCAAAACACGGCGACCGTGGGGACAGTTGAGGAAGAAGTCGACAGTCTTCGCCTCAGCCAGGAGCTGTTTCAATTCCGGCTCAGGCAATTCCTCACCGGCCCGCACAGCAGCATGACAGGCGACGGAGGCCAGAACATCATGCAGGATGTCCTGATGATTCTTGGGGCCTTTAAGAAAGGAGGCGAATACGCCCTGAATATCTTTGTTGACGAGGAGAGCCGGCACCGCACGAACCTCGACTTCGCTGCCTGAAACGACTTCGAAATCAAAGCCCAAGGCCTTGAGATCCGCCTTCTTCTCTTCGAATTCCACACATTCCGCTGGCCTGAATTCCAGGACCTCCGGCATCAGGAGCGGCTGTGTGCGTTTGAGGAGAGCGGGGTTTTGCAGAAGACGCTCGTAGAGGATGCGTTCATGAAACGCATGCTGATCGACGACGAGTAGCTGCTCTTTGTGCTCAAAGAAGAGAAAGCAGCGTTGGAAGGCCCCAACGAAACGAAGTTCGTCCCAGGGGATATCGCTCTCGAGACTGCCCTTGGCAAGCCCTTCGTCCGCAAACATCCCAAGGTACGGCATTGGAGGAACCGTTACAGGAATTGAAATAGAGGGACGCGCAGGACTCACGGGATGCAGGGCTTTGCTTGGCTCGTAGCTCGACCTGGAGCCTGAAGTCAAAGAGGAAGCATGCGTGGGAACGTCCTTCTTTGCGGGTCCGGAAGGTGCAAAGTCAAACTTAGGCTCAGACTTCTTGATAGCCGTTGGATCCGCCTTGGGATAATGCGGATAAACGGGAGCTGATTTTTTCTCGGTCGCGTTTTGGGATTCTTTCATTTGAGCCGGCGTATCGAAGGACATCGTTGTGCGTTTGATCCCACTATTTGGTATGGACCCCGGATTACGCATCGAATTCAATTCAAGCTCAGGGACCGGCGTACGCGCCTCGCGCAAAGCAGTTGCGGCAAAATCAGCGATTTCTTCCGACTTTTCCTTCGGCAGAAGGAGATCGAAGTCTGCGGGTAGATCTCTTTCAACCTTTTGAAAAGGCGAAGGCGATGGAGTGAGAGAAGCCGGTGAATAAGAAGCCGAAACCGAGGTCGAGGGATTCGGTTTCGATGAAGCCCAGGCACCCTGTCTCAGGCCATCACGAATGGCCATCGCGATCGAAGACTGAACTTCCGATCCATACTGGAAACGAAGCTCGGTTTTCGCGGGATGCACATTCACATCGACCAATGCGGCGTCCATATCCACATGGAGAAGAACGACCGGGAATTTCCCGCGCAAAATGTGCGAGTGGTAGCCACGCAGAATCCCGTAACGAAGCAGTTTATCCTTCACCCAACGATTGTTGACGAAGCTGAAGATATGTTTGGCTGTGCTCTTGTCGAGACCGGGCGGCGAGATCAAGGCTTCAAGCCTCAAATGCCGATCCTGCTGCTGAATATAGATGAGTTTTTCGGCCAGCTCATCGCCGAGGATCGCGGCGGTACGAAGCCGAAGCGCTTGCTCGCCACGCGCCCAACCATCGGGAACTGGCAGCGGCGAGACCGAGAATATTTCTTTATCATTATGCAGCAGGCGAAAACCAAGCTCAGGCAAAGCCAGAGCGAGCGCCTGAAGATATTCGTGACAGACAGCGAATTCCGCAGCAGCTGTCTTCATAAAGGCTTTGCGCGCGGGAACATTAAAGAAGAGATCCTTGATCGTCACGCTCGTGCCGAAGGATCCCTGCCAGGGAAAGTGTTGGGTCTGGCCGTCTTCGTGTTGAACACGAACACCTTCTTTGCAATCACGACTCATCGTCTGCAAAGTGAAACGACTCACCGACGAAATGGAAGCCAGAGCCTCGCCCCGGAAACCCATGGTCGACACTTCAAAAAGATCGTCCGCATTACGTAATTTAGACGTAGTGTGACGCTTCAAAGCCATAACTGCGTCTTCGGGACTCATACCCAGGCCGTCGTCTGAAATTTCGATGAGTTGACGTCCACCGTCCTTTAGACTCACCCTAATCTGCTGCGCCCCCGCATCAATGGCGTTCTCAACCACTTCTTTGACGACGCTAGCAGGTCTTTCTACAACTTCGCCCGCTGCGATCTTGTTTATAAGCTCGTCATCGAGTAAATGTACCCTCGCCATCGCTATTCCTTTTTGACTTTAGGACCCGCTCCGATATGGAAAGCAGATATATCACCAGTGCCCTCAAACCGGAACAACTACCTGTTTACGAACTCCCTGAGATCGCATTCGTAGGACGTTCCAATTCGGGCAAATCGACTCTCTTGAATAAGATTCTTGGCCGCAACAAACTCGCGCGTTCAGGAAGTACTCCCGGCCAGACTCAGATGATCAACTTTTTTGGACTTGGCGAAGATCTCATTTTCGCTGATTTACCAGGATATGGATTTTCGGCCATCAACAAAAATGTTGCTGAACAATGGGAGCCTCTCGTGGAAGGCTACATGCAGCGGCCCAATATTTGCGAGTTTCTCTTCCTCATCGACATCCGTCGTGAGATGGGCGACATGGATTGGTTTCTCGTCGATCTTCTCTCGCGCAACCTCGGCGTTTACGTTCTCCTGACCAAGAGCGACAAGCTCTCCCGTCAGGAACAACAGAAACGTGTGTGGTCGTTGACGGCGGCAATGAAGGCGCGCGGTATCGATGTGAAGAAGATGCTGCCGATTTCAAGCCTGAAGCAGGACGGTATCAAGGAACTGCGGGAAGATATCTTCGCGCATATTCCTCCGAAAGAACCAAAAGTTTAAAAAAAAACGCGTAATCCTCGATTACGCGTTGGCTCTCTCTTTGTGGGAGAATGGTATTTCAGTCGACGATCTTGGCTTGTTTTTTCATAACGGCCTGGCACACATGCCAGAGTTCGTCCTTCTCTTCGAGATGACTCATCAGAGCACCCAGTCGATGCGATAGTACACCAACGAGTTCGCGTGGATCCACAGCAGGATCTGTCAAATAGTTCATCATGACTTCGTCGATCTCATCCGCCATCTGCACGAGCTTGTTGGCCACAACTTCCTCGCGAGCCGCTTCCTTCGTCTTGAATTCAATGATTTTTGCCATCGGATCTCCTCTGAATAAGAGAGAACTTTTGTCCATGCTGTTCTCATTTTACACCGGCTTCAGGGCCTACGTAATACTTATCGGCAGAATAGGGCGGCCAGCATTAAGAATACCTAATATTTGGCTTTAAGGCTGACCTGCTTATGGTATAAGTTTTCCATTCGTTTCGGATATAAGCTAGTCTTGTCGCTGTGTTAACAAGTCGTTTATCCCCCAGCCCAAGCTCTAAGCTCACATAATGACTCGCAAAATCTTCTTTGGAGCACCCTGATGTCAACTTCCTCCTTTGATTTGGTGGTTATAGGTTCTGGCCCTGGCGGCGAAGTCGGTGCCATCAAAGCTGCCCAAATGGGACTCAAAGTGGCCCTTGTTGAAAAGGCCGAGCACCTGGGGGGCACCTGCTTAAACTGGGGCTGTATCCCGACTAAAGCTCTTTTGCATTCTGCAAAGCTCTGGGACAAACTCAAGACAATCGAAGAGCAAGGCATCGAAATTGGTCAGCCAAAGTTCCATTGGAACAAGATCCTTGAGCGTAAAGATAAGATCGTCGATGCCCAGCGCAAAGGCCTTCGTTTCCTCATGAAGAAAAATAAGATCGAAGTCTTCGAAGGTCACGGACGTCTGACCGGCAAGACCGGAGTTTCGATTACGGCTAAGGACGGCAAGATCACTCAGATCGAATCCAAAGCCGTGCTCCTCGCCACCGGGTCGCGCGTGAAGGAATTGCCTTTCGCCAAATCGAACGGCAAAAACGTTTTGAACTCCGATCATATTCTCTCCATCGATCATGTTCCAAAGAGCCTTGCGGTTATTGGCGGCGGAGTCGTCGGCACCGAATTCGCCTCGCTCTTTGCCCGCATGGGTTCTGAAGTCACGATCATCGAACTCCTCCCGCAGATACTGCCCAGCGAAGACGGGGAATGTGTGAAGGAGATGGAGCGAAACCTTAAGAAGCAGGGCATCACTCTCGATACAGGCACCAAACTCAAAGCGATTGCTGACGACGGCAAACAAGTCAAAGTCTCCTGCGAAGGCAAAGACGATCGTTTCTTCGATAAAGTCCTTCTCTCGATCGGCCGCGAGCCGGTCACCGAGGATATCGGACTCGACAAAGTGGGTTTGACCTCTGAAAAAGGCGGATTCCTCAAGGTCGATGAACACTATCGCACAGCGGTTCCGAATATTTTCGCGATCGGTGATATCATCCCAACTCCCGCCCTGGCCCACACGGCGTCAGCGGAGGCCTATCACGCGGTCGAGGTGATTGCCGGTCACAATCCGCCTCTGATCAATTATTCCGCGAACCCAAATGCCATCTATACCTATCCGGAAATTGCGAGCATCGGACTGACCGAAGAAAAATGCAAAGAGCAGAAGCTCGAATATCTCGTCGCGAAATTCCCCTTTGCGCCAATGCCCAAAGCGAAGATCGAAGACGCGACGGTCGGTTTCATCAAGATCATCTACGAACCAAAGTATCGCGAACTTCTCGGCGTCCACATCATCGGCGCGAGCGCCACAGAAATGATTTCAGAGTTTGCACTCGGCAAGGTGCTTGAGACCACAGTCGATGAGATTGGACACACCATCCATCCCCACCCGACTCTGTCCGAAACCATTGCAGAAGCCGCTCACGTGGCTCTCGGTGGCGCCATCCACATGTAACTTTTGGCCTCTTCGTTTCGAATGTAGGAATGAGATGAGTGAAAGAAGAAAAGCAGCGGAGCTTTAAGATGTCGAATGTAACTGAAGTATTGATGCCTCTCATGGGCGAAGGTGTTCACGAAGCCACCCTCACCAACTGGTTGGTGAAGGAAGGCGCGAAAATCGAAAAAGACAGTCCTTTGCTCGAACTCTCAACCGACAAGGTTGATACAGAGATTCCGGCACCGGCTTCGGGTTATCTCGTCAAGATTATCTGCACGGTGGGCACGACGGTAAAAGTCGGCCAGGTCCTCGCGCAAATCGCGTCCAGCCCGGATGCGACAGTTTCCGCTCCTTCCGCTGGGGACGCCCAGTCATCGGCAGCCAAGGTTCCCGCGACTGAAGTCCCTTCCGTCACTCTCAATGCCACCGCAGGATCCCAGGGTCAGTCTGAAAGCGACGAGAGTCCTCTTCGCTCCTCGCCACTCGTACGGAAGATCGCCAAAGACAAAGGCATCGATCTCGGTCAGGTGTCAGGTTCAGGAATGCACGGCCGTATCACGAAAAAAGATATTTTGGATTTCGCCGAGAATCCGACGGCGGCAGCGGCACCATCAGCTCCTGCAAAATCAGAGATGCCGGCCGTTCCTACTCAAAGTCAAGCTCAGCTCAGCACGACCAAGGTCGGGGGCGAGGAGCTGCTCGAAGGCGTCGCAGTCCGTCGCGAGCCGATGACCCGCATGCGTCAGCTCATTGCCGATCACATGGTGGAGTCGGTTCGAGTCTCCCCTCACGTCACGACCGTCTTTGAAATGGATCTGCATAAGATCTGGGAGATCCGTGAGAAGTATAAGGATTCGTTCTACAAGAATGAAGGCTTCAAGCTTACACTCACTCACTTCTTCATCCACGCGGCCGTTCAGGCGATCAAACTGCATCCGATCGTCAACACTTCGGTCGACGGTTACGATATCCTTTGGAAAAAGGACATCAACGTCGGTTGCGCGGTAGCCCTCGACAACGGACTTATCGTTCCCGTCATCAAGAAGGCCGGTGACCTTAATCTCCTAGGCATCGCCCGCCGCATGAATGACCTCATCGTCCGGGCGCGCAGCAAGAAGCTAAAAGCGGAAGACGTGCAAGGGGGAACCTTCACCATCACCAATCCCGGTGGCTGGGGCAGTATCACGTCGAATCCCATCATCAACCAACCTCAAGTCGCGATTCTCGGCATTGGGGCTGCGGTCAAGCGCCCCTCGGTCGTCAATGACATGATTGCGATTCGACCGATGATGATGATGAGCCTCACGTTCGATCACCGTGCTATCGACGGCGAAGGTGGCGCGAAGTACCTGGCCAGTCTGAAAGAGATCATCGAAAACTACCAAGACCTCCCTGTCTAAGTATTATGACCTTGGGTTTCCTAGGTAGATTCTACCTAGGGGAGTTATGATACATTCTAAACGGACCCTTAAATTCCAATTGAGGGTCCGTTTCGTACTGCTCCGTCACGGCTCGCGAAGGAGTTCGCTTTGAATCTTTACCACATAGGCGTCATCATAGCTTTGGTCGCCTTTGCAGGCTCATCCATACTTTACCTGCAGAGTTTTTCCGCTTCCCCCTCGCGTGCAAAGTTCCAGAAGATAGCCTATAGCCTCTTCCTCGGTGCGACGTTGCTCATGAGCATCAACACAATCAACATCTTCAACTACAGTGCCTCTCATCTGATCAGCACCTTTATCCTAATCAGCGCGATCTGTTGGATCACGGTCCTCGCCAAGTCCATCTTCGACTTCCGTATGCTCGGAGCCTTCGTCGCCCCCTTTGCGATGATCTTACTCCTCGTACAATTCCTGTTCTTCGCGCCTCATAGTCCGGCAGAGACTGAGGCTCCTTCATTCCTTCTTTACGCTCACATTATCACCAGCGTGATCGGCGAAGCCTTCGCGATCATTTCCTGCGTCCTCGCCATCTTCTATCTGATGCAGCAGCGCGCTATGAAGACCAAACAACTTGATCGCCTTCAGGCCGCTCAGGTACCGATCAGTAAGTTGAATTCCGCCCTCATGGCTACACTTTGGGCTGGCTTCGTCTTCTTGACCTCAGGTCTTATCATGGGCGCCGTCTACCTTCAGTTTTTCTACGTGGGCGATCGCGAGTCATTAATGGGTAAGATCATCTGGGCTTTCGCCGTCTGGCTCTGGTATCTCGCGACATTAGTCTGTAAGAATATGGCGAATCTCCCGGCGAAGAAACTTGCATGGATGACGATCGTTGGCTTTGGTTTACTGGTTGTTGGCTTGTTTGGAATCAATAACTGGAGCTACGTCGTTGGCTGAAACATCACCTACACCCACATTGTTTTGTGTTGGCACCAACCATGAATCGGCCGGTCTGGACTTTAGGGAATCGCTGTTCCTGAGTCGGGAGGAAATTAATTTCGCCCTGCCGCAACTTATCGCTAAACACAATCTCAAGGAAGTGCTTGTTCTATCGACATGCAATCGCCTTGAGGTCTATGGCGTCGTTGAAAATTCCGATATCACGCCGCATCAGCTCAAAGACATCTTTATCGATCTCCAGAGGTTCTGTCCGAACCAGAAGAAGGAACTCGACGAAGAGATTAAAAGCCGCAGCTACCAGCACACCCAGAAAGAAGCCGCCCGTCATGCGTTTTCGGTCGCATCCGGCCTTGATTCGCTCGTTTTGGGTGAGACTCAAATCGCAGGTCAGTTCAAGGACGCAGCCCAGTTTGCCCATGAAGGGGCAACCCTTGGACCCGTCTTAAAGCGCATGACGCAGGAAGCCTTCGCGGCTTCCAAAAAGGTCAGGACCAACACGGACATTGGCAAAAAGCCTGTCTCGATCAGTCACGCGGCGATCGATCTTGCCAACCGGGTTTATGGTCAGCTAAAAGACTGTCGCGTGCTTATCATCGGTGCCGGTGAGATGGCCGAGATCGCTGCAAAATATTTGACCAAGTATCAACCCAAGCAGGTTTTCGTCTGCAACCGCACGCTTTCCCGGGCTGAAAATCTCGTGGCGAAAGTCGGCATTGGTATTGCCTATCCCTGGGAGGAGTTGAACGAAGTCCTCCCGCTGGCTGATGTCATCATCAGCTGTACCGGAGCGAACGAGATCATTCTCGACAAAGCGCGCATGCAAAAATCCCAGCATAACCGCTCGGGCAAGGCAATATTTCTCATCGATATCGCCCTTCCGCGCGATATCGATTCCAAGTGCAGCGAAATCGAGGATGTGTATCTCTTCGACATCGACGATTTGAAGCAAGTCGTTGGCGAAAACTTCGAAGAGCGCAAAAAAGCAGCGGCTATTGGCCGCCATATCATCATCGACAATGCCGATGCTTTTGAAAAATGGCTTTACTCGCGCACGCTGAAACCGACCTTGGCGACCTTTCGCGATTACCTCGACAATCTCGCGCGCCAGGAGATGCAAAAAAGCCTTTCGCGTGCGCCTCTCAATCAGTTGGATGAAAGTCAAACGCGAGCCCTCGATGCGATGCTTAAAAGCATCGTTAGCAAGATGGCGGGTGACGTCGGACGGTCCGTGCACAACCCGACGGAAAACTTCGAATCCGCCGAACTCACGGAAGCCCTTACAATACTCTTCACATTGGATAAAATCATATGAGTGAGCAAAGGCCGCAATCAAAGGCCCGTATTGTCACCCGAGGAAGTCAGCTCGCATTGTGGCAGGCGAATTATGTCACTGATCTTTTAAAGATGCAGAATGTAGAATCTGAGCTCAATATTGTGAAGACGATGGGCGATCGCGTGCAGGATCGTTTTCTGCACGAAATGGGCGGCAAAGGCCTCTTCGTTCGTGAGTTGGAAGAGGCTTTGAAGGCGAATACAGCCGACCTCGCTGTTCACAGTTTGAAGGATCTTCCGGCCAAACTTCCGGAAGGGTTTACGCTCGCCGCGATTTTAAAGCGCCACATTCCCAATGACGTCATCATCTTTCATCCCAAGAAAGATTTCATGAAGAAGCTCTCGTCGAATCCCACGATTGGGCGAGCGGAATTTGCGAGTCTGGGGAAGTTGACGATAGCGACAGCGAGCCTTCGGCGTCAGTCCCTCTTGAGAGGACTTAAAACCGGGATTAACATGGTCGCGGTGCGCGGGAACGTGGACACGCGGATTCGCAAACTCGAGGAGTCCAACTGGGATGCGCTTATCCTCGCGGGAGCGAGTATTGAGAGGCTGGGTCTCACAGGTTTGCCACATAAGCTTATTGATTTGGAATGGTTCACGCCTTGCGCGGCGCAGGGGGCTTTGGCGATAGAGACGACACTGACGAATGAGTATCGTGACGTCGTCTCGAAATTAAAGGATCCGAGGACTTATGCATGTGCGACTTTAGAACGCAAAGTACTGGAGATGCTGGGCGGCGACTGCACGATGCCGTTTGGCGCTTTCTTTGAATATGACGAAAAGAGAAAGAAGACTGAGGCCAGGGCCGTAGTCCTCGATTACGAGGGTGAGGAAGTTCGGGTTGAGCTTGGATTTCCTGATCTTCCTGAGAAATTGAATATTGAGGTCACGGCCCAGAAGATATTGACTGCACTAGAAGCTGCGGGTGTCGCTGAGATTATGAAGAGGTTGGAGGCGGCTCCACCGTCTATGGGTGAGATTCATTAGATTCTAAGAAACGAATCGTAAGGCCTCAACCGGCCTACGATGAGTCACCTTGTCCTCAAAACCGATCCTTCCCTCGCGTCAACTTTGGACTCCTCCTCTATTGGAAAGTCCCCGGCGCGAAAGAATTTTCAATCATACCTACTTCTGCATTTACGCCTTTCGTAAAATAAATAATGATCTGATCTCCAAGAGCCTGTAAGTCATAAAAAGACTTACAGGCTCTTGGCTATTTCGCGCCAAAGCTTGCTGAAAGTAACCGAAACGCTAGCGAGCAAGTGAGGCCTGAATATGAATATTTTCGATCAGATTATCGTCGGCGCAGGAATCTCGGGACTCACTGCGGCCAGACAGCTCGCGCAAAATTCCCAAGCCTCTATTGTGCTGGAAAAGAGTCGCGGAGTGGGTGGCCGTGTGTCCACCCGACGGTTCGATTTTAGAGAAGGCCTAGCCGATCACGGCGCCATCACAGTGGAGAGAAGCAATGCCGAAGTCCTTACTGCCTGGCAGGATACTCTCAAGGCACTCCCTTTTCAAAGCGCACCCGCCCATCTTAACCCCTCTTCCGAGACTTTAGCGGGTGGAATGAACACGCTTCCCAAAGCCCTCTCTGCTGGCCTGAACATTCGCTTAAGCCATACCGTGACGAGTATCCACTACGCAGAAGGACTCTGGCACAGCGAAGGACAGGATGGTCGCTACGAAAGTGCAAAAAACCTTATCCTCACTTGCCCCCTTCCCCAGTCTGCATCGCTTTTTAAACAAGATCCGAAGCTGAGCACAGAGATCCTGACGATGAGTGACAGTGTCCAATACCGCCCCCTTTGGACTCTCATCTTACTGACCTCACCACTGAGCAAAAATCCAATTCATTTTCGTGGCTATCACGAACTCGAGAATCCGGTCATTCACAGCCTCTGTGAACAATCGGCCAAAGGTCTAGCAACCAGTGAAGGCATTTACGTTCTTCACACGACTGAACAATTCACGAGGAACCATCTCGAAGCCGATGCAACCCAGATCCAGGCACTCGTCGGTGAGGCTCTCAAAGAACTTGGTTTCGATATCTCAACTGCGACTCTCATTCCACATCGATGGCGCTACGCATTCGTTGACAAACCTCTCGGAAGGAAAATCTGGATATCGAAAGCCTGGCCCGGTCTCGTCCTGGCTGGGGATTTCTGCTTAGGGTCCACGATCGTAAATGCTGCCGTCAGTGGCCTCGCCGCCGCGGACGCTCTTCTTTTAAATTAAGGCAATTTTATGCAGCTAACTGGGGTTAATAAAACATGCCTTTTTTGCATCAAACGGCCCGATTAACGTTTGTATAATTTTGTTCGAATCCATGATAACAACTGATATTATAGGCACTTGTACAACAAATGCACGCAATTCACTTGCGCCTTCCCAATCCTGCGTTTAAACCTATAATAAACGCTCGTATGAGCCCTTTCGTTGTAAGGAGTACGCATGAAGAAGTTAAGTCTCGCGATCGTCGCATCTGGATTGCTTTTCTCGGTCGCCAGCCCGGCATTCGCCGGAATTTTTCCAAAAGTTGTCGATACTCTCGACGTCGATAGTTTTCTTGGCCGTTGGTACGAAGTAGCATCCACACATCCTTCTTTTCAAAAAGATTGTGTGTGCGTCACCGCTGATTACGCTGTGATTGATGACAAGACTCTGAGCGTTACCAATAGTTGCCGCAAAGTTAGTCCGGAAGGCACGCTCAACATTGTAGAAGGCAAAGCTAAAACCACCAAGAACCCTGCGAAACTGAACGTAAGCTTCGGTGGCTTTCAATTTCCATTCTCCAATTACTGGGTCGTCGATCTCGCCGATGATTATCGTTATGCCGTGATCTCAACACCTTTCCGCACACCTATCTGGATCCTGTCGCGCACTCCGGTGCTCACCCAAGCTGATATGGGCGGTATCCTTGAGCGACTGCACGATGCGAAATTCAACCTTAAAAAATTGAGCCTGACCCAGCAGAACAATTGCAGCTATACCGCCGAATAGAACTACCTCCCCTAAAAGGAGGAGGATTCTGCCGTTTAAGAGAAGATCGCTTCCCATCTGGCATGAATGCCGATGGGTTCTAGATCTTTCCGAATCGGGCTTTTAGTCGAGGTTTCTAGAGGCTTCGCAGAGCCTCCTTGAGAGCACGGCTCATCCGTTTGACCTTGCCCATTTGCGAGGGCTTGTTCGACCGTAGCCTAGCTCAGTTGCAGACCGCCTTATGCTCCGCACTCGCGCTCCAAATTGTTGGTCGGCGCTGGTCATGACCTTATAAAAGTGGTCCAACAAATTATCGTCAGATCCCAAACACATCTTTCGAGGAGTTTGACCGGGGTTGGTGACTGAGGCAAGGAGAGGCTGACAGCTCGATTGACTATCCGCGCAATCGCTGTCGGTCGAGCAAAGTTTCCTCGTAAAAACTACATCGCACGAAGAGTCTTTTGCGGGAATGCAGCCGAGGTTGACAGGCACTGCACTCGCCTCCCTTCCCCAGTAATTATCCAGCGACTGAACCATCCAATCATGTGCGAAGGAAGCCCGACTCTCGAACCACACGTGGTTTTGGGTCGCAGGAAAGCGTGGGCGAAGATCAAGCGCAACGGCTTTGTGAATTACGCTCGCTCGTTGGTCAGCATCGGCATCTAAGGAGGCAAGACCCGATTGCCGTGGCCACTCACCGAGCGGCAGGACAAGCTGAGATTCAATGCAGAAAATGCCAAGAATATTGACAAGAACCTTCGTAACATACCTAATCTCTAGCCTTTTAATAGTCCGTTCCTTGTAGCGGACACGTCCTGCGTTGACAAAATTTCTTTTTAAAATGGACGTCGAAAGGAAACGCTCTGATCCTGTTGTAAACCTGAACTGTCAGGACTAATGTCATCCTAGAAACGGAGGTTTTATGCCCCTGACTTTCGTCGAAATTTGCCTCTTGCTCGTCCTCGTTAGCTTGCTGATGTGGGTCTTGAAACCCGTCCGAAATCTAATAGAAAGCAAGTACTTAAGGCTGTTCTCCAAATTATTTCTCCGATCCCCCACTGCCCGCGTCTATGAGTTCAAGGCAATCCAACACGATACCAACCATTCCGAGAAAGAAGACAGATAACATGGCAAACCGACCCCTAGATTTCTCTACGCCTGCAGGCCTAGCCTGGATAGCAAGCCGCGTCACAATTGGCGTCCTAGCCCTAGTCCTTGCGACATCCGTCCTGAGCTCCTTCACGGTTGTCGCTCCCGGAAACACTGGTGTGGTTTTCAATATTTGGACCGGTTCTTTACGCAACGTGGGGCAGGGAATAGTTTGGAGAATTCCTTGGGTGACTCAAGTCCAAAGCTACCCGACCGCTTTACGGACCTATACGATGGTCAAAAACTCGAACGAAGGCTCGGTTCAGGGCGACGACAGCATGGATCTACCCACCCGTAAAGGTCAGCATATTCGGCAAGATCTTTCGGTAACGTACAATACAACCGAAAATCGAGCTTCCGATGTTTTTAAAGCGTTTCGCGGCGCCGATATGGAAGACATTGAGAAAACTTTTATCCGTAGAACAATCATCACTGTTGCTCAAAACGTTGCGGGTGAAATGTCACTGACCGAAATTATTTCATCGCGCCGTGCTGATTTACAAAATGGAATTCAAAAGGCTCTCGAAGGCGAACTTGAAAAGATGGGTTTCAAGCTAGACAAGATCAATATGGGTGCAAGTCACCTTCCGGCTGCAATAGAGGCTCAGATGCAACAGAAAATGGCAGCTCAACAACAGGCTCAGCAGGCGGAATACGAATTGCAGAAACAAGAAACGCTCGCTAAGGCTGCGGTTGCCAAAGCAGAAGGCGAAGCACAATCTGTATTGGTCAGAGCTAGAGCCGAAGCTGAGGGTAATCGCCTCCTCCAGCTCACCCTCAATTCCAATCTTATTCAAAGTAAAGCGATTGATAAATGGAATGGTGTGCTACCTCAGATCACGGGGAATGCGACACCCTTTATCAACATGTCTCTGCGTAATTCAGACGAAGGCAAAAGCGCCAAGACATCGGCGCAATAAGGGCTTCAAGAGACACTCCGAAAAAAACGCCGAATTCCATCGTGGCTTCAATGGCGTTCGGTTAATACCGAACACCTACTGCGCCCACCGTCCAGCTACTCACTCCTTTGCATGACTAGCTCTCGTAACTTCTTCCTGGTCTGGTTCTATATCTTGCCCTCAGTTGTGCTAATAAAGGTCTTAAATTAGATCGCAAATCATCCCCTGTCTTGCGTTTTTCATTTCACTTTTATTCTTATTCCAGCTCCATCCGCACCTGCATAATATCGTGCTGCTTTTTAATCCAATCCAGATTGATATCCGCGACCGAATCCATGACGACGTCCGGCGCATAAGCAAAGCGATGAATATCCTGCTGCTTCGTGCCGCCTGAGAGCACAAGCACCGCACGAAAGCCGAGCTGTGTCGCACCGAGTATATCCGTTTCCATCGTGTCGCCAACCATGATCGTCTCACCGCTGGCGAGACCCAAACGCTTTCGAGCCGCGCGAAACATAAAAGGATTTGGTTTTCCGGGACTAAAGGCTTTGAAGCCACTCGCCTCCTCAATCAGTTTCGTTATCGCGCCGCAGCCTGGCCGCACGCCTCCGTTTTGGGTCGGACAATTGGGATCGAGATTGGTCGCGATCAAACGCGCGCCATCACAAACCATCTGCACGGCCTTGTCGAAAACCTCAGCACTACCGGTTCGCCCCTCGCCCACCACGACATAATCCGGATTGTGGTCGACATAGGCGATCCCAACTTTATCGAGTGCTGTGAGCAAACCACCCTCGCCGATTACGTAAGCGGTCGCCTTGGGCTTTTGCAGGGCGAGATAAGACGCTGTCGCCTGCGCACTGGTAAACACATGCTCCTGCTCGACCGGAAACCCCATGCGCTGCAAACGGGTGGCGATATCCATCGGCGTTCGCTGGCTGTTGTTGGTCATGAACATGAAGGGAATTTTCTGGTTGTTGAGAAGATCGATAAATTCGATCGCTCCGGGGATAAGTTCGCTGCCTCGATAAACCACGCCATCCATATCGATTAGAAATCCGACCTTCATCTGGGCCTCCCCGAGTGCATGTACTGATGAGCAAGCTCGATATTGTCAGTTCCGAGCAAAGAATGACAATGCCTTTGCCAACTTTGACCGCCAAAGAACGACCGTAATTGTGTGATTATCGACCAAAATTCCATCATTTGCGCCTTGCAATACCGCTTTTATGGCGGTATAAGCGAGACCTTACAAAGCCTCATAGGCTTTGTATTCCGTCTAGAAGCCCCTCCCAGCCAGGAGAATCGATATGGATAAACCACATTTCCTCTCTATGAGTCGCGACGAATACCGCGAATTATTCAAACTATGGGGTTTGCCTAAATTTCGCGCCGATCAAATTTCTCAATGGATTTATAAAGATGCGGTTCATGACCCCGAGCTCATGACCAACCTCAGCAAAGACCTTCGTCAAAAGCTCTTCAGCGAAATTGACTGGCGTCTACCCAGCATAGTTGACCTCGTTAACTCGCAAGACGGTTCCACCAAGCTCCTCCTTCGCAGTTTGAAGGGCCAGCTAGTCGAAACCGTTCTTCTCCGTTACGAAAACCGAACCAGTCTTTGCGTGTCGAGCCAGGTGGGCTGCAAGCTGGCCTGTGACTTCTGTCAGACAGGGAAGCTTGGATTCGTTCGTCACCTCGAACGCGCCGAGATCCTTTCCCAGCTCTTCATGGCGAATCAAATTCTTGCCAAAGAAGGCCTGCGCACCACACACATCGTCTTCATGGGGATGGGTGAGCCACTCGACAACTATACCAACGCTGTCGGTGCTGCAAACGTTATGATGGCGGAAGATGGGTTCTTCCTTTCCGCGCGTCATGTGACTCTCTCCACCAGCGGCCTCGCACCCGAAATCGAAAAGCTTGCGACAGACAGCCGCGCGGCCCTTGCCCTGTCCTTGCACGCTTCGCGCGACGAACTCCGCACCAAGCTCATGCCGATCAATCGCCGTTACAATCTCGAGCGTTTGAAGCAGGCCCTGATCCACTATCAAAAAGTGACCAACAAAAAGATCACGATTGAATACATCATGATCAAAGACACTAACTGTGGATTGCAGGAAGCCAAAGAACTCGTGAAGTTTGTTCACGGACTGCAAACCAAGGTGAACCTCATCCCCTTCAATGCACATCCCGGCCTGCCTTTCCAAAGACCGGATGACGAAGAGATTCGCACGTTCCAAAAATATCTTTCCGATCGTTCGATTCCGGCCCCTGTTCGTTATTCAAAAGGCCTGGATGTATCGGCAGCCTGCGGACAGCTCGCTGCGAAACACGCTGAAGAACTTCATCAGAAGCCCGAACGCAAACGTCTCGTGAGCCAGATGAATATTCTTCCGGTTGAAGCAGCACAGAATGCCAGTGCGAATGAAAGTGTGAGTGCTCCTTAGAAATAACCATTATTGATCCGATCAAGCAGAAGTCGCGACCGAACGTGCTTCGGCTTTTTCTTTTTCTGTTTCTGTTTCTGTTGCCTGCCCGCTTTGTGACAATTCCATCACAAATTCCAAATCTTCCCTACTCCAAGAATCCTCCTTCTCCGAAATGACCGGCGGGTCCATCACGGGGCAACTATAAAAATATTCAAAATTTCATGAGGTTACCCTCTTGTTTTTGATAATAAAGCGCTTTCGTTGCTTTTAATTAAATACGTGGGTCAAATCGTCCGATTTTAAGGAATATGTTTTGCTGAAGGAAACGCTCCATTATGTCCTTTGAAGGCTTATTGAAATCGGTGCTTATCATCGAGTCGGACCAGAGTATGCGTACCCTGATCTCCAATTACGTCAAAGGCTTCGGGGCGACTCCCGTCGAAGCTGCATCGAGCGGTCAGGAAGCCTTACAGCTCATCAGCAATAACGTTTACGATCTCGCAATCATCGACTGGAAATCCAAAAGCCCCACAGGTCCGGAACTCTACGCCCTCCTTCGCGAACATCCGCTCAATCACGATATCCATATTATTTTCATCTCCGGCCAAGTGACCAAAAACGACATCATGCATACGATAAAAGACCCTCGCGCGAAGTTCGTCGTGAAACCCTTCACCGAAGAAGTCTTTTTCAAAGCCGTCAATGACTTCTATAAAGGCAAGCTCCAACACAGCAACGATAAGCAGAGCAATCTCATCATTCAAAAGGGTGACGGGCATCTAACAGGTCTGGATCTTCAGATTCACAAAACAGGACGCGCGGAAGGCCCCAGCAGTCACGTCGAACCAGGAAGCCCACTCGACCAGGGCTTCAAAACCACACAATCCAAAGACCAGCTGCCAACGGGCGAAAACATGCTCGTCAAGGGCGTGAAGTCAGAGGGCTTTGTGCACGAAGATCGCGAAAGTCGCGGCACAAGCTTCGAAGCCACCGAGGAACATCAGGAACTCAAATACGATCGTGCCGAAGGTCAGGCCGATGGCCCGAAGCGCGCTATTGGCAAAGAAGTTGGAAAAGAATCCGAAAACAAATCCATGTTCGGGGAGGAAGGCGAACAAAAGCGGGAGCCCGCGAAACTTCCCTACTCATCGGCTATGCCGGCCGCCGCCGTGAAAAGCCCCGCGTCGGAACAAGGCGTCGCTGGCAAAAAAGGACCTGTGGGTCAGGAGCAAGGACAGGAGAACCCATCGCGGAATCCAGATCGGAATGCGGCCGGAGAAGATGCTGCCAAGGGCGCCGCAGGAAAAGAGGCTGGGGTAGGAGCAGCCAAACGAGAAAGAGGCAAAGAAGAAGAAGCCGGTCAGGCCGCTTTGAAGAAAGCCGCCGCCCATGAAGCCGGTGTCAGCAGCAGTGATAAACCAGTTGGCAAAGCCGTGGGAAAAGCCGGACCGGCTCGCAACGCCCCCACACATTCACCATCGAACTACAATCCAAATGCGGGCCGCGTTCAAAAGAACGGCGCCGGTCCCAGAAATGACATCCTCAGCGATATACACAGCGATTCCCTGCTTTCCGATCTGGATGAGTCAGAAACTGAGGAAACCCTCGCCTATTCCAAAAAAGAGATTAAAAAGGGTCAAGGTCTCAATTACGGAAACATGAATCAGAAGATTCATGCCCTCAACCGCAAACCCGCCTCGAGTTCTCTCGATGTTCTTATCATCGATGATGACCTGACCCTGACCAATATGATCCAAAACTACCTGATGAATGTTCGGACAGACTATGTGGAAGTCTGCCACGACGCAGTCGATGGTTGGGCGGCGGTTCAGAAGTTTAACTACAATCTTATCGTGATGGATTGGAAAAGCAAGGGCCTCACCGGTCTCGCTCTCTACAACCGCCTTCGCATGCGCCCCGAGACCCGCAAGGTGCCGATCATCATCCTCACAGGATCGATGACCAAAAGCAACTTTCGGATTCTCGAGGATAATAAATGCACGCTAGTCCTGGAAAAACCTTTTGAAATGCGCAACTTCGAAACAGCGGTGGAATCGATTCGCCAGTCGCAAAAGGCTGACATTCAAATCAACGAGCTTGCCTGCCAGATTATCGATCAGCAAAAGGGCAATCGTAAAAAGATCTACGAAAGTGTAAAGTCCATCACGGGCAAACTGCCCTGTAAGTTCGAGTTCATGCTCGCAGCCGGACAGTATCTCATTTATCTCAAAGAATTTAAGCTCGCACAAAAGATACTGGAAGGGGCAGCCCGTCTCGAACCCCATAACGTCACCCTGATGACTGAGATGGCCAAGGTCCATCTGCGCCTCGATCATCCGACGGAATCTCTTAAACTGCTGACGGAGGCCAATCACTTCTCGCCTGGCAACATCGAAAGGCTTTGCCTGATGGGTGAAGCAGGACTTGATCTCTTTCAAACCGACAAAGCCCAGGAGTACTTCAAACGCGCTCTGCAAATTGATGAGGAAAACGTCACAGCCAAGCAGGGCAAGGTGATTAGCCATAACCTCGCCCACTACCTGCAGACGGTCGAAGACGCCAAACCTCTGCAGGCTCAGTTCGCCTCCACGCTGAATCTCATCGGCATTACATATATTAAGAACAACCAGATCAAAAACGGGATCGAACAGTACCATTGCGCTATGGCATTCATTCATGATCTCCCGACAATCGCGCGTATCCAGTTCAACCTCGGGCTGGCCTACTTCCGGAGCGGGGAAAAGAAACTGGCTTTGGAATGGCTCGACGAATCCAAGAAGAATTCGGACGACAGCTTCACCAAACCCTATATGTGGTACGAAAAGATTCAAAACGCCAGCTTTGACGGCGAAGTGATTGCCGAGATGAGCGAAGCGGCGATCGAGTGGGACAGTGAGGACTTTGTCGATTCACTCGCCGACAGTTTGCAGCAAATGGCCGAAAATCCTGATTACGAGTGAACACGAGTTCGTGTTGATAGTCCCCTAAGTTTTTCAGGTCAAAACAAAATACATTTGTGTTACATATAAATTAAAATAACCAACGAGATTTGCCGTTTGCTGCGACGAGCTGATTGAGATCCAAGGCCAGAACGCCGGGCGCAATTGGCGGATTGTAAACGGCGGTTAATTGAGCTTTCGGATCGATTATAAAGTAGCGGGGAGAATGGGCCATTTGGTACAGATCCACCTCGCCGGCTGTTTCTTCGATTTTATGGAAGGTCGTCTTCATTTGTGCGGCCACATTGTGGATCTCGGCCTCCGTCCCCGTCAAAGCGTGAATGTCTTTATGAAAGCCTTCCACATATTGTTTCAAAAGTGGCCCCGTATCATGTTCCGGATCGACAGTCAGCAAAAGGAACTGCACATTCTCTTTCGCTTCTGGGCTAAGCTTGAGAATCTCGCTGCGAAATTGGGCGAGAGTGGTGGGACAGGCGTCCGGACAACGTGTAAAACCAAAATAGAGCACAGTGTATTTGCCGAGCAGGGATGCTTTGGTGAAATCCTGGCCTTCCGCCGTCTTGAGATGAAATTCTGTGAGAGCGCTGGGCGAGGGAATTTCAGTGGCGGATATTTTGGGACTTTGGGTTTGATCTTGAAAATAACTGAGGCCGGCCAAGGCCAGACCGAGACCTATGAATACTGAGGCGATAAGCTTAAAGTTCTTCATCTGCTTCACTCTCGATTGGGAGGGTAAGAATGGGAAAGCACTCTTTGGAATAGGCACTATCTGCTTCACGTCTGAAGTTTTCAAGCGGAGTCCACATCGTGCCACATTGGCCAAACATCTAAAGGGTTAAACTATGCTGGCGAAATCAATCTTGATAAGTGGCGCCACAGGCGGAATAGGCCGTGAGCTGGTCGCTGCGACTCGTGCGCGCTGGCCTGACGCCAAAATTTTCTGCCTGGCGCGGGATCCAGAGAAGCTGACACTCCTCAGAAACGAGGATCCGTCGCTTTTAACGCTGGCTTGCGAACTCACCGACTCCAATCAAATCCCTCAAATAAGCGCCTTCCTCCAAGCGGAAACAGATCAACTGGATCTCGTGATTCATACCGTGGGCGTTTTAAACGGCCTGGGTAAAAGGCCCGAAAAAAGCTTGGCGGAGGTCGCCTCTGATTCGCTTATGGAAGCCTTTAAGGTCAACACGATGAGCGCACTTTGGTTGGCACAAGCCGTCAAACCCCTCTTAAAACGATCGGGCGCCGATCCCAAGCCCTCTGTATTCATAATCCTCTCGGCCAAGGTTGGAAGCATCGGCGACAATCAACTCGGCGGTTGGTACGCCTACCGCATGAGCAAGGCCGCTTTGAATCAGGGAATCAAAACGATGGCCCTCGAGTTTCAAAGGAGCGGCTGCCCCTGTGCTCTCGTCGCGGTTCACCCCGGAACCACCCTTACTGATTTTTCCAAAGATTACGTCAAATCCTGGCCCGATGAAAAACTCGCGACTCCCAAGGTGAGTGCGGAACGTCTCCTCAAACTGGCGGAAAGCCTAAGTCCTGAACGATCAGGCCAGTTTATGCATTGGGACGGGAGCCCTCTGCCCTGGTAAGACCCCTGAGTTTGGCTCAAATTCACAGCCATTCTCATGCAAAATAATGGATGGATCTTTCCTGGCTTCCTGTTATATGTTGCTCCGTCACTTCAGCAGGAAGCACGCAAAATGAATCAAGTCGACCAGCCCACGAGCGGCACTCCAAAGAATAGTTCCACCCCATCCGATAAAAATCGTTTTGATACTCTCGCCATCTCACCGGAGCTCTTGGGCGTGATCGCAGAGATCGGTTATCTAACGATGACCGAGATCCAGGCGAAAGCCATCCCTTTGCTGCTCGCTGGCAGAGACGTGATCGGTCAATCGAAAACCGGTAGTGGCAAAACCGCTGCCTTCGGTATTCCCCTTCTTCAAAAAATTCGTGTTCAAGACCGCCGCGTGCAAGCGCTTGTGATGTGTCCCACGCGTGAACTCTGTACTCAGGTCGCCCGCGAAATCAGAAACCTCGGTCGTCGTCAGCAAGGCCTTCAGGTTCTTGTTGTATGCGGTGGCCAGCCGGTTGCCCCGCAGGCCTTTGCCTTGGAAAAAGGTGTTCACATCGTGGTCGGAACTCCCGGCCGCATCCTCGATCACATTCGTCGCAGCAGCATTCAACTTTCCCGTCTGTCGACCGTCGTGCTCGACGAAGCGGATCGTATGCTGGATATGGGCTTTCAGGAAGATATGGAAACCATTCTGGCTGAATCCCCGGCCTCGCGCCAAACCGTTTTCTTCTCTGCGACCTTCCCCGATTCGATCGGTGAAATGAGCGCGACCTATCAGAAGGATCCCGTTTCGGTCACGATCGAAAACACGGATGAATCGAAGGCCGATATCCATCAGGTCCTTTATGAAGCCGCGACTGAGAATAAATCCGTTCTCCTTCAAGGCCTTTTGCAGCAGATCGCACCCAAATCGACGATCGTATTCTCCAACTTCAAAGCCGCCGTGGTTGAACTCACCGCCCAGCTTGAAAAAGCGGGTGTCAGCGCCGGCTGCATTCACGGCGATCTCCTGCAGGTCGACCGCGATAAGATCATGGCCCGCTTCCGCAACCAAAGTATTCGTGTCCTCGTCGCGACTGATGTCGCCGCACGCGGTATCGATGTTGCCGATCTCGACCTCGTCGTGAACTACGACCTTCCGCAGAAACCCGAGACTTACGTCCACCGCATCGGTCGTACCGGTCGCGCGGGCAAAAAAGGCCTCGCCATTTCTTTCGCAACACCGAAGGAAGCCTATCGCGTCAATGGTATCGAGGTACATACCGGCACCAAATTCGAGCGCGAGAAATTCAACGTGGCTGCCGAAACGAAAATGCAGAAGACCGAAAAATCAAAACACGCCGAAGCCCTGATGGCGACGATCCATATTTCCGGAGGACGTAAACACAAGATGCGTCCTGGCGATATTCTCGGCGCCCTCACCGGCGAAGCAGGCGGCCTCGAGGCTTCGGAAATCGGTAAAATTGAAATCCACGACATGTTCTCATACGTGGCAGTGAGTTCGCGCCTGGCGAAGATCGCCTGCGAAGCTCTGCGCAATGGCCGTATCAAAGGTCGTAAGTTTAATGTGGATCTCGTTCGCTAGTTTCTGAAAACAGGGACAAAGCAAAACGGCCGTAGCAAAAGCTCGGCCGTTTTGCTTTTTATCTTTTTAATAATCCTAAGCGCTGGGAAAGAAGATGTTAATCTCAGTCCCCTTGCCGGGTTTACTGTTCACGACGAGCTTTGCCCCATGCGATTGCAGGATCTTCTTGGCATTTGCAAAACCCAGCCCGAAGGAATCCTTATTGGAACGCGAGACATCGGCACGAAAGAAAATATCGCCCAGTTTTTCCCGCTCCTCGGCTCCCATCCCTATCCCGTTATCCCGAATCGCCAATCGCACCTGACCATCATGAGCCCGATCCAGCGTGATCTCGACGCATCCGCGCTCCTGCGTGTATTTGATGGCGTTATCGATAAGGTTGCTGATCGCGACATCTATCAATTCCTGATTGCCAAGGATCGAGTAGACTATCGCGGGCCGTTTCCATTTTAAATCCATCGCCTTCAGCTTGAGTGAGGGCTTCCAGCGTTCGAGCACTGCGTCCACGATGTCGTTAAGTGGCAGACTCAGGTAGGGCTGAAGCTTGCCACCCTCAATAAGCGAGGTATCGAGCAAAGCTCCCGTGAGGCGACGCAGGTCTTTTACAGTTTTCAACAGATCCCGGCAGACCGCCTGATAATCAGCCGACGAACGCTCGCGGGCCAGGAGAACTTCCAGTGCCGCCATCATGCCAGCGACTGGGGTTTTGAGTTCGTGACTGGCATTCGCAATAAAAAGTTTTTGATTCTGCCGCGCCGTTTCCATTTCACTCATCATCTTGCCAAAGCTTGCGAAAAGCAGGCCTTCCTCTGAGGACTGGGCTGCAACGGGAAAGGTCCAGACCGGATTCTCGGGATTGATGCGGGCCAAACTTTGCGCGAAGAGCCTGAGGTTTGAGGTGGTCAGCAGGACGATGGCAGCCGTAGCCAGTGAACTGAGAATCGCGAGCCCGAGCGCACCGACCAGGATCATCTGCCGAATCGTGTTGAGTTCTGCGACAGAAGCGGTTTCATCGATCGCGGTGTAAACCCGCCATCGCGTGAGATTGTTAACAGAATCTTTGTATTCAATATTTTCTTTGGTCGCCCGCCACTTCTCACTGCCGAGTATGATGTCGAAGAGCTCGTCGAGGTGAGGTGTTCTATCAGGGCGGGTCATGACCGCATCAGAAAGTTCTTTTTGAACGGCAGGCTTTGCGCCTTTGGAAACGTAAAGGACTTTGCTTGCGTCGTTCATGACCAGAAAGAAGATTTTGGGATTACGGTCAAGTTCGCCAAAGAGGTCGTGCTTGTCATTAAAATCAGGGGGGCCTTTGGAAAAACGAAAGGATTCTTCGACCAAGTCCGCTTGCCCCATGAGCAGGGCATCCATTTCTTTTGCCCGCGCCTTCTCGATCTTGGCGATCAGGGTGAAGCCGCCAAAAATCAGCCCCAGGATCTCCATAAGGACCAAGGGGCCGGCGATTTTGATGCTAAGGGAGACTCTATTCCACACGTAGCATGAATCCTTTGCTCCGGATCGTCACGATTTCGACCGTGGCGCCCTGAAGTTTCTTTCGGAGGCGACCGAGCAGAACGTCGAGGCTGTTGCTCTCGGGTTCACCATTAAAAGAGTAGAGCAGGCCGGAAAGCTCGGCTCGCGAGCAAACATGATTCTGACGGGTGGCGAGGGATTCGAGGAGATCGAACTCCTTGGCCGTGAGATCGACCTTGTCGCCGTTGATCGTCACCGATTGTTCGTTGAGATTGATACCGAGGTTACCGCACTCCAGAAGCGCATTACTCTTGCCTATGGAACGGCGATAAACAGCCTTCATGCGGGCGACGAGCTCGCCCATCTCAAAAGGCTTGACGATATAATCGTCCGCCACTTCGAGGCCGGAAATCTTATCGCTCGTCGCGCCTAGCGCGGTGATAATGATCGCGGCTCCGTCAATTCGCGCTTCGCGCATCTTGCGAATGACTTCGATTCCGGAAAGCTTCGGTAACATGCGATCGATTAGAAAGATGTCGTAGGTGGAATTTTGTGCGAGATAAAGGCCTTCTTCGCCATCGGATGCCAAATCAACGATCCAACCCAGCTCTTCGAGACCAAGCTTGACGCTTCGACCGAGAAGTTGATTGTCTTCTATCAACAAAACCTTCATCGCTCACCTTTCTTTGCACAACACGAGTTGTCACAGATAGCAGACCATTCAAAATGGAGTAAAGATAATAATCACTCGCCTGCCGATGTCCGGTCATTCCTAAGGAAAAGCTAAGAATTTCCGCTTCTTTTCATTCACTCTGCGTTCAGTTACGAGGGCACTTCCCGGCCCAAATTCAATCCCGTTTTCGAAGATTCCGAGAAGTCGAAGGCTAACGGTTGAAACGAATTCCAGATGGGCAGGACAAGTTTCACCAGTCAGTTTGATCACAGTTATTCAGCCGATCGTCCGTCCCCCTCTCTGGAGACCTGAAAGTCATGATGCTGCGGCAATCGCGCTGCGGCATTTTCCCCAAAAAAAAGCCTATTTCCGCTTTTAAAAATTTTGCTAAAAAAAATTTCTGGGACCAAATCGGATTATTTTTGCGCTCGGAATTTTTGAGATAGATCCTATCGACGGTGATAATGGTTTTTGCTCCGATTATTTCTCAAATAAATCAGGTGTTTTGCTAAATCGATGAAATTGCGCTCTCAAATTGTTGCTAATTGTCCGGTCGTGTGTTCTACTTTGCGGACTGAATTATATCGACTCGTTAAAAGGTATTTAACTCCAGTTGAGAAGATTTAGTCGTGTAATGTGACGCTATGCATTGACCTTCTTGTTAAGAGAAGGTAGACATCAGAGAACTTCCGTTATGTAGAAATGTGCGTTCCGCTCAGTCCTACCTCGGCGGATTCTTTTTATAGGATACTGATCATGGTTAAGAAGCTTTATGTTGGTGGTCTTTCTTACGGTACAACTGAGGACGCTCTTCACGACTTGTTCTCGCAAGCTGGTCAAGTTGATAGCGTCAAGGTCATTACTGACCGTGATACAGGCCGTAGCAAAGGCTTTGCATTCGTCGAAATGTCGACAGATGCAGCTGCTCAAGATGCGATCTCTAAGTACGATGGAAAAGAATTCGATGGCCGTCGTTTGACAGTCAACGAAGCTAAGCCACAAGCTCCACGCAGCGGCCCAAGCGGCGGCGGTGGCGGCGGCGGCGGTAGCCGTAACCGCTGGTAATCACTAGCCTTAACAGGCGCGGTGGTCCTCTAGCCGTTCGAATGTGTCCAAGAGAGTCGCGAGACTCTCTTTGGAGCTTCTTTCCGGTACTAGCTGGCAGCAATTCAAAAAAGCCCTACTCGTAACAGAGCAGGGCTTTTTTGTGTTTAAAATATGTCTTTTCTGGTTCATTCCGGGAGTTCCGGAGCACTCCGAGTGGGAGGCTCCATCCGCCTCACAAATCGATTCGACTCGATTTTGCAGCCGTTGTCCCAAAGGCCTTTAGCTTTCCACCTAGTGCTCCGATTTCGCCGCTTTTAAGAGCATCGCCGTAGCAATTGGAGCAGGCGGGAATATACGTCTCCTCTTTACCCAACTCGATCACCGGACCATCAAGGGTCGGCTTTCCATCGCTAAGCTTTAAATTGAAGATCGCTTTATGATTGCAGAACGAACAGGTGGTCTTCACCTCTTCGATCGCATCGGCGAGTTCCATCAATCGTTTGCTGCCGACAAAGAGCCGCGAACGGAAATCCGTTCGCAAGCCATAACAAATCACCGGAATATTGAGATCTGAAGCAATGGCACGCAATTGTTCGATCAAGGGTTCAGCCAGAAACTGAACTTCATCGACGAGTATGCAATGGCAACCGCTTAAGACATCGATTGGAATTACGCTGTCTTCATCGACCAGAAGATCAGCCGGTTGAATGAGACCCGCCCGGGAGCCGATGAACTCTTCCCCAAAGCGGGTATCGATTCGAGGCTTGATAAGAAAAGCCTTTTTATTTTGCTGTTGGTAAGCATGCGCAACCGCAAGGAGGTTGAGAGTCTTGGCGCTCCCGACGGTTCCGAAGCGAAAGTATAACTTCGCCATGCTTAATCCTCTTTCTTGTCGGTTTTGGGCCTGATAGGACTTTCATTCCCTGAAGGCTTTTGCTCCTTATTTTCTTCACGCGGCGGACGATTGCGATTGTCCGGACGCGGTTTACGATTTTGGCTTTCACGAGGGCCCTGTCCCTGCGGACGATTGTCTCGCTGTTGCCCTTGACCCTGTCCTTGTCCCTGTGGGCGATTCGGATCGCGCGGCGGACGGTTGCCATCTCTCGGACGTTCTTCGTGTGGTGCTTGACCTTCGCGTAGGCCCTGACTTTGATCCTTTCCCTGCGGACGGTTATCGCGCGATTTGTTGTCTTCGCGCGGAGGTCTTTGACCATCGCGTGGCGGTCTCGGACCGCGACCCTGTGGACTGCCTTCCGGTCGACGAGGTCCATCGTTATTACGAGGAACGCCCAGGCCGCTTGGTGAAGGCCTCGCCTGAGTCGATGCCATCGGTTCGGCTACGCTTTCGCGATGGCGGGATATCTCCTCGCTGTCATCCAGAGCTGCAATCTCTCGGTCTCCACCGCCGCCCATGAGAGTGCCGAAGTTAAGGTCGCTACCCCAATCATCTTCAACCACGCCGTGACTGGCATCGACGAGTTCGAGTTCAACGATCGGGACGGTTTTGAGTTCGCCGCTATCGAGTTCGACCTGCATCACCTGATTCAAGATATCGCCGCGAACCACATCGCCGACCGTTCCATCCTGAAGTTTGACGCGCGCGCCTTTGGGCAGGAGCATCTGGCGAAGAGCTGAGTAGGTTTCGTCTTCATAGGTAAGGCAGCAAAGCAAACGTCCGCAACCACCCGATACTTTGCTGGGGTTAAGCGCGAGGTTTTGGTTTTTCGCCATCTTGATCGACACGGGAACAAATTCCCGAAGAAAACTTGAACAGCAGAATTCACGGCCGCAGATACCGAGGCCACCCGCGAGCTTCGCTTCATCGCGCGCTCCGACCTGCTTCAACTCAACGCGGGTTTTGAGACCACCCGCGAGCTCTTTGACGAGTTCGCGGAAGTCGACGCGGCCGGGCGCTGAGAAATAGACGATGACCTTGTTGCCACCGAACTGGATCTCAACGTTGATCACGCGCATATCGAGATTGAGATCTTTGATTTTTTGTTTGGTGAAGCCTTCGGAGTGTTCACCCGTCAGACGCCCGGCGCTCTCCTGGTCCTTGATGGATGCCAGGCGAACGATAGGCTTAAGCGCCTCGAGGTTGACCTCGACTTCATCCACGAACTGAATACGCTTCACTTCGGCGAGGCTCGGTCCACGTTCGGTTTCAACCACAACTTTATCGCCAACGGCGAGAGGGAATTCCTTGGCATCAAAATCATAGATTTTGCCGGCTCTGCGGAACTGTACACCTACTATGTTAATTCCAGGCATAGAATCCTTTCTTCATTGCTTCAGCCCTCGAAAGGACTAAGGAGAGCTTCCGCCACCAACTGCACGTTCAGATTATTCTGACCGACAGCACCAGCTTGATAAACCTGCTGGAGTATTTTGCGCCAGTGCTTGATCCGTCTAAAATCGGCAAGACTGGTCGAACGCGATGATTGAAGTATACGCCGATAACTTTGATTCAGCGCCACTTCAAAAAATTGTGCGAGATCGGGAGCCTTCCAAGCCTGTTCCTTGAGAAGATCCTGAAGCTCTTTAAGGTGGTCGCCCTTCATCGGCAGGAGCAGGAGCTTCTGCAGTCGATCGAGTTTGGCTTTCTGCTCTGGCGAACCCTGCTCGAGATGAGCCAGAGACCGTCCGATCGAGAGTCCAAACATCTTGAGGGTGTTTTCTATTTCGAGATCAGGGCACGGATCTGCAAGCTGGCCCTTGATGAAGGCCATGCTCTGCTCGATCAGAGGCGGGTGAACCCGCCAGCGCACCGATCGTGAACGTATTGTGGGAAGGAGTTTTTCGAAGCGACTGCAACTCGCAAAGATGAGGACAGCGGGCGGCGGCTCTTCCAGGAGTTTGAGCAGACGGTTGGAGGCCTGATCATTCATCGATTCAATATCGATGATCATGGCGAGGCGTGGGCTCTTGGAAGCCTGATAGCCAAGAAAATCCTGCAGACCTTCCGCTTCGGCGACCTTGATCGAACCTTCGGTCTCAAGCCAGAACAAATCGTTTTGATAGCCCTGTTCGACACTCTGACAAGCATCACAGTTGCCGCAGGCTGTATGCGTCTCGCAGAAGAAACGCGCCGCAAGCTTCGCCATGAATTTGCGTTTGCCGATACCACTTCGCCCCTCGATGACCACCACCTGTGGCAAACGATTCTCATGCCAAAGACGATAGAGGGTCTCATCCACGCCTTCGAAACCGATCAAATCCGTCCACGGGCGAGACGGTGCCGTCTCGGTATCTTTCAGCGTATAGGTTTTGGTTCGGACTCGTGGTTTACGGCTCATAGCTTCAGGTGCTGCTTCAATTGGGCCCAAGCGTCCTCAAGGACCTGCTTAGGGGTCCGACTTGCGTCGATGACGACCATCCGTTCGGGAAATTCCCTCGCGCGTTTGAGAAAGGCGGAACGCAGAGATTCGTACATCTCGCGCGACCCCTCATCATAGCGATTGCCAACGTCCAATTGCAATACTTTCGTACGCTGCCGCACGCGACTCATCGCGACGTCCGCGGGACAGTCAAGAAGGAAGGTGATATCGGGGTGGCAATCGCCCACCGAATGGGCAATCACGCTCTCGAGTATAGGATTTGGAACACCTGCCAAGTCACCTTGATAGACGCGGGTTGAATCATAGAAACGATCGCAAATGACCCAGACATTGCTCGCCAGCGTAGGCTTGATCAGTTGGGCTACATGTTGGGTCCGTGCTGCGGATACGAGAAAGAGTTCGGCCAGCGGCGTGGGTTTTTCCGGAGGATTCAGAAAGATCTGACGCACGGAATCAGCCAAGGGCGTGCCGCCCGGCTCGCGTGTGAGAAGGACTTCGTGCTGCAAGGCCTGAAGGCGTGTCTGGAGTCCGAGAGTCAGGTAAGATTTGCCTACCCCTTCTCCACCTTCAATAGAAATAAATCGCGAGCGCGAATGATGCGGCACGAGAGCCATCCTTTCCATACAATTCAACCTCGACCCTAAGCAATTTCATATCAGAAGCTTAAAGAAACTGCTGCAAAATTCGCCATTTAATGCCTAAGTGGCTCTGCGTCATGTACGTTAGACTTCATTTTTTTATAAATGCTCCGAAAGACCCCAAAGAAATACCTAAAGTTTAGGTGCTCGAAAGACCTTTGGTGGGGCTAATGGCGAGAAACTCGTATGTTCTAGGAAAACGCATCGCACGCGGCGGCATGGCTGAGATTTATCTCGGTAAAGCTGTTGGCGAAGCTGCGTTCCAGAAAATCGTCGCCATTAAACGAATTCTGCCGCATTACGCGAGCGACAAAGAATTCATCGAGATGTTCCGGGATGAAGCCCACATCTGCAAGCGTCTTCAACACAACAATATCGTTGCCGTATATGACTTTACAGAAGTCGATGGCTCCTATGCTCTCGTCATGGAACACGTGGACGGCGCGGATTTGCGCAGCCTACTCAGTGCGTGTGAGACTGCCAAGACGCGCCTTTCCGTGCCGATGGCTCTCTTTATTTCCGCCTGTTCGGCTAGGGCGCTCCATTATTCCCACACAAAGACTGACGAAATCACCAACCAAGCCCTGGGCATAGTCCATCGCGACGTTTCGCCGCAAAACATTCTGATCAGCTACGAAGGCGATGTTAAAATCACCGACTTTGGTATCGCTTCGGCCGAGAACAAACTTACGGAAACCCGCCCCGGCGTCGTTAAAGGTAAGTATTCGTATATGAGTCCCGAGCAAGTCGGGGCCAAACCCCTCGACGGCCGCTCGGATGTCTTCAGTCTGGCGATCGTTCTCTGGGAATCTCTGGCGATGAAACGCCTCTTCGCCGGAATGACTGAAGTTGAAAGTATACGTAAAGTACAGAACTGCGAGATCCCTTACGATCTTTGTGAATTGAACCCTGAAGTCGACGCCGAACTCAAAGGCCTCGTCATGCGGGGACTCTCCAAGGACCGTAAACAGAGATATCAAACCGCAGCGGCTTTTGAAAAAGACCTTTTGCGCTATTTGCACTCACGATACTCGGATTTCACCTCGCGCGAGCTGGGCAACTTCCTGAAGCGTATCCTGGCGAAAAAACGCGACCGTACTCAAGATGACATCAAAGAAACTCTAGCTCAGGAATCCACTCCGGTTGCCGCGCCGACTATGCCTGTCGCGTCGGGTTCGGGTCTGCTCATGGGCGGTGGCAGTGGTACAAATCGCGCGGGCAGCAGTCAAATCGCTCAAGCCTCGCAAACAAATAACGAATATATGCGCGAAGATATGCCGCAGGCGTCCGTCCCTAAAGGACTCGATGCCAGAGGCATTTCCTCCATCAACGATGACGTTCCCATCTCTCTCACAGGCTTGAATCGCAAGGCTCCACCTCGTTCTCTTGTTACGGAATCACCTTATGGTGATAATTATACAAATACGAGAACCCGCGCGCGCAACAATGCAGCGCGTCCGATCCGCCGTCAGAAAAAAACTATGTTACCTTGGTTCGTGCTCGCTTTGTCGGGTCTCGGGGCAGTCGGTTATCTTTATAAAGATCAGTTGGTCTTCGATAAAAAAATGCATATCGAACTGCGCAGCTTCCCGGAAGTTGTGAGTTTGAAAATCAACGGCGTCAAAGTCGAGGATGGCGTCTATCAAAAGATGCCGATGAATTTGCATCTCCTGCCCGGCGTCTACGATCTCGAAGTGAGTCGTCCTGGTTATCAAAAAGAATTGATACGCTTCCAAGGCCAAGCGGGCGAAACCTTGAAACCAGAGAAGCTCTTCTTAAAGAGAGCGCCGCACATTCCACTTAACCAAGTCAAAATCATATCAAAAGGCGCTAAAATTGTCGTCGATGTGGATGGCAACCTTTTCAAAGGGGAAACGCCACTCAACGTCGAGCTTCAGCCAAATGTCAGCCACATCGTGATCTTTCACACTCCAGAAGATAACAGTATCTATAAGTGTAGCTTCCGAGTGGATCGTCCTGACGCTGCAACGAACGTGATTACACTCATGGTCACGCCACCGATTGGCACAGCAAAACCCAGATGCGAAATCAAAAACTAATCCCAGCAAGGGTTTCAAAGAAATTTGAAACCCTTTCTTTTCCTCACACAAGAATAGTTTTGATAGGGTCACTCGAAAGGGATCGCCATGAAGAAGTTTATTGTCTCCGCATTCTGTTTGTTTGCTGCCGCAAGGTCAAAGCCAGCTCTCGCCGTCGATAATCTCGGCGATAAATTCTCCGCAGCACTGCAACTAATCGGCAACAGACCCATGGCATCTATCGCTGGCCCGATCGGAACCATGCACAACCTAAACGTCTCGCAGCTCCGCTCGCGCATCGCTTCGGACGAACTCTTCAATACCAGCCAGCTCCTGATCGCAGGTACACAAAATCCCAGTATGGAGTCTCAAAATGCGGTCTGTCGATCGACTGCGGTCGGCTTGAATCTGATCGTGGGATCCGAAGTTCTGCCGGACTACAATGATTTGCTTCGCGAGTTTGCTGATTTCCGCGAAGTTTTCTGGAACATCCGCAGCATCCTGGAATGCGACGGCTCGGCACGCGATAATCCCTATGGCATTCATGTGCAGAATATTGCTTCTGAGCAATTCTGTCTGAACATGAACAATCGAAATGATGGCGCTCCCAATAACGTGTATCCCTGCAACGTTCATCCTGATCAGATCTGGTCCTTCCAACATGTCGACGGCGAATGGTTCACGATTCGCAATGATCAGTCCGAAAAATGCATCAATCTGCAAGCCGGAAACGATGGTAAGGAAACCAATATCTGGAGCTGTGGAACACATACCGACCAACAATGGCGAATAATCTGGGGACAGGACGGCAATATTCAACTGCAGAACAGAAGTTTCGGAAAATGTTTGGCCCTAGGTCATCCAGGTGTTAGCGCCCAAACCCAAGCCCGATCCTGCGATGGCGGGGATCGACAACAGCTTTGGAAACTCGTGAAGTAAATTGTGAGGTCCGATCGCCATCGGACCTTTTTTTTCGCAATAAACCTCCTTTGCGATCCTCCTCTTTATGAAGATAGAAAAAGGACAAGATTCATGATGAAAAAATTTCTTCTCACTTCTTTGGTTCCCCTGGCGATGGCCAGCCTAGCTCGCCCAGCGAGCGCAGCAGATGCTTCTCAGCTCAAGGTTAAGTTTGCATCGGCCCTCACCATAGTCTCTGACGCCACTGCAAGTATTGTTCACAAACCGATGCACAGCACGGCGAACCTACAGGCAGCATACGGAAACGGCGGAGCTGTCGCGGCCTCCATAACAGCAAGTGTGAAGACGGATGCCCAAGAGTTGTTACTCTAGACTTCTGATTTGGTTCGCGATCTGGCGTACGCATTAATCGCGGGAACCACGAACCCAAGTCAAGAATTGCAAGATAGAGCCTGTGAATTAACGAAATCAGGATTGGAAAAAAGACGTTTCGCTTCGTTCTATGACGGATATGAAGATGTTCATCAGGAATTCAAAGACTTCCTTTACCAATTCGTGGAGATCTCTGAAGTTTTGGAATGTGATGCGAATAAGTATGGAAGTGGAAGCAGTTCAACCTCCGAAGGTGACATCAAGCCCGGTTCACCGACCGACACTTCAGGCGCGACGGGCTCGACAAGTCCGGACTCGGGGAAGCCAGATGGCGACAAGCCTGCTCATGATAAACCAAAAGGCGAGACACCGCAGACCGAGACTCCAGTCGAAGACGATACGCTGCCTATCTTCAGCATTGATGGCAAAGCACGAACTGTGGCACTCGCGGACATCGATTGTCAGTACGATGCGATCCTTAAGCTGAATCCCGAAGCGGCAAACAAAGCCAAATCCGTGACCAAAGCCTTCGCGACTTTTGACCAGGAAGCCATGACCTTCATTCAGGCGATGGAAAAGCTCCCGGCCAGCAGCAGCAAAAGGCAAGTGCTCCTCGGACAACTCAAGACCCTGGCTGCAAAGCTCTATGATCAACTTTCGATCCTGAACGAGATCCTTCCCAACACCCAAGAAAACGCCGCTGATCCTGAGATCGCGGCGGAGAGCGAGACAAGTGATAGTCCATGTCAGTCTTCGATGGATTGATTCAAGTCGTCTTAAGCGGAAAGGGAATAACGATTGCTCCCCGACCACTTGACGGCTTGGGTGAGGTCCGATCGGACTTCCAATTTCGACCACGACCATTATTGAGATTAGTCGTGGTTTTTTGTTTTTGGGGCGTTTGGCTGATAACAGGTTCTTCGCCTTGACGAACTATCAAGGTCGCCAAACCACCTTCTTTGAGAAGCTTGCTGGCAGCAATACCTGCCTTTACGACATGGGATGTTTTGAGGTCGAGGTCAGGATTGCTGGGGAGGCGATCGATTCCCAGGTTGAGATGAGCGCGTATCACAACAAGGACAGCTTCTTCCATCTGACCACAGAGAAAGTAGAGCTGCTGCATGTCACAGTAGAGTGTACATAAAAGGCGACGGATCTTGAGAGGAGCGTTCTTGTCTTTCTGAACGATATTTTCGAGCTGCTGAACGATGGGCCCGAGGAGCACAACGGATTGTTGAAAGTTGCCCATTCGATAATCAAGGCGGGCTCGAAGCAACGCTGCAAAAAGCCCTCGCTCCACGAGGAATCCTGCGTATTCGCTGATCTGAATCAAATGATCAAGTCGTCGGAAAAAACGAAGTGGCGCAGCTAGAATTAGGCATAGCAGCAAGCCGATCGATTCCAGAATTTCTAAAGCGACTTTCATGAAACTAAACTCTCTTGATATCGACCTCAATTTTTTCAAGGCCGTGCGAAGATCTTCTTCATGGTCTAGCACGTTTCTCGTGCAGATTCCACCTTCTCCCGATACACTCCCCAAAAGCTTTGGTCAGGAAATTAGCAGGAGACAAGAATGGCTCAATTGCTGCGTTCGTTTTTAAGCAAGGTAGGGTTGGACACTAAAGAACGTCGCTCATGGGCTATCTATGATGTCGCAAACTCGGCGTTTGCCACCACGGTTATGGTCGCGGTATTGCCGATCTATTTCAATGATGTGCTCGCTGCGGAATTGCCGAACAACCTTCGGTCGGCATACTGGGCTTATTTCAGCGCCTTATCGATGATAATAGTCGCGGTTGTGTCGCCTTCGCTCGGTTTTCTAGCCGATGTTTGCGGCTCGAAAAAACGTTATCTGGCTTACTACACGGCGTTAGGCTCTCTTGGATGTTTTGCCTTAGCTGCTTTAGGTCATGGTCAGTGGTTGGTCGCCGGGATGATCTTTGTGATCACTAATTTTTCGTTCCATGTAGGGACTATTTTCTATGAAGCGCTGCTTCCCCACATAGCCGATGAGGATAGCCTTCATACACTATCGAATTCAGGTTATGCCCTTGGGTATCTGGGGGGTGGAATCGTTCTCGCGTTGAATCTTTTGTTCATCACGAAGTATGAGATGTTTGGATTGCCGAACACGGAGGCCGGGATAAAGTTGTCCTTCATTTCGGTAGGGATCGTTTGGATACTTTTCAGCATCCCTCTCTTTCGGAATGTGCGGGAGCCCCAGCAGGCGAAGATTCAGAAATTCAGTGCGAAATTGGCATTTAGTGCTATATTTCGTCTTAAAGAGACTTTTATACAGCTCAAAAAATATCCCCAGGTTTTGTTATTTCTTGTGAGTTTCTGGGCTTATAGTGATGGGGTTGGAACCATCATGAATATGGCGACGATCTATGGCCGGGAAGTGGGGATAGCTTCGTCTGATTTGATATTGGCGATCTTGCTGGTGCAGTTCATTGGGGTGCCGGCGGGGTTTGCGTTTGGTCCGCTGACGAATAAGATTGGGCCGAAGAAGGCGCTGTATATGACTCTGACTGTTTATACAGGGGTATCGATTGTCGGTTATTTTATGACAACTTCGTTCCACTTTTGGATCTTGGCGATAGGGGTGGCCCTAGTGCAGGGGGCAAATCAGGCGATTAGCCGATCGCTCTTTGCATCGATGGTGCCGGCGAGTCACAGTGGCGAGTTTTTTGGTTTGTTTAGTGTTTGGTCTAGGTTCTCAGGTCTATTCGGCCCGTTGGTGTTCGGTTTGTTGGCGGAATATACGGGTGGTAGCCGGTTGAGTGTTTTGTTTGTGGTTGGGTTGTTTATTGTTGGCATTGTGGTGCTGAAGTTTGTTGATATTGAGAAGGGTCGAGTGGATGCTTTGAGGGTTTATTGATAGTGACTTTGCAAGAGACTGTGGAAAGTTACTCTATGTGTGGCCTGTTGTGAGTTCGTCTTACAGTGCGCCTCCCGGCGGGAGGCGCACTGTAACTCAAAGCTAGAACAGGCCAAACGAATAGTCACTTACCACTGTCTTTCGGCTTCGCCGGAACCTTCGGCTTCAAATCCTTTTTCTTCACCTGCTCCTTCGTCTTCATCGCTTTCTTCTTATTGCAATCAAAACACAGCGTCTGAAAATTATTTAACTTATCTCGTCCACCCTTCGCGATCGGCACGATATGATCTTTAGTCATCAACACCTCAACCCCATCCTTCACCGCATACAAATTCAGGTGAAAATAAGGCTGATCTGCATATTTCTCTTTAGCGAAGTATTCGCCTTTACACCCGCATATGCGGCACCTAACCCCACCGTCCTTGAAAGTCTGCAACTTAAGCGACGTGACATTAATCGCATCGCCATGAATCATCTTCATAGCCTCAGGATGCGAACTTGCACTCAACTCCTTCGGAGTAAAAACAATCTGTGGCAACACATCATTAACCGGCAAGGTCTCCTTGCGAATAAGATTAGGATCCTTCATGAGGCCTTCGGCCTATTCTCCGGTTTCAGCCGCACATATATCGTCTTCTTCACCCTCGCAACCACTTGATCCTTCGCGTCCTTGATCGAAACAATAAAAACCTCCTCATGTTTGTCACCACCCACCGTACTCTCCCGAATACGATGCAAATGCTCATCCGTGACCTCAAAATCCACGTGAACTGTCTTATACGCCGGCTTCAAAAACGTAATCTCCGCCGACACATCCCACACATAATATTTCGAACCTAGAAGCTGGATTAGCATCAGCATATAAAAAGGATCCGTCATCGCAAAGAGGCTGCCACCGAAGTGGCAACCGACATAATTCCTGTTAACAATGCGATCCTTTAAAACAATCCGCATATGCCGATAATCGGGCGACACCTCATCAACAGATATCCCCGCACCCGCAAACGGGGGCCATATATTCATCATTCTCCGAAAGACTTCCGGGTGCTTCACAAATTTATGCCAAAATGCCATTATTATGCCTCCGCGTGAGATCTTAAATGATCATACGCGAGCGGGAGGATCTGTAAAGTTCGGGAGACGGAACGGCGAGGCACTACGAGCAGGAAATACCGCAGAAAGAAAAGGCCCTCGCTGCTTGGAAGGCCTTTTAGATCAATTCTCGAATGGCTCAACTTCTTCAAGGAAGTCGACGAATTTGTAAGCGACCAGTTCATTCGCCGGGATAATACGCATATCGCCGTCGCTTGAATCGTCATCTTCTTTAGTCGCCAAATAACTACCTTCAGTATCGCTACTGGGGTGATAGTTGATTACCTGCCACATTTGCTTCTTTTCTTTATCAAACACGCGAAAGGGTAGCATAAAACTCACGACCTCTTACCTTTATGAGCCGATTGGAGACTGATCTTTTAGCTCTTTTGGTTGCACATGGATAGTCCGAGCTTTCACATTCACCGTTTTTTTACGGATCAGCGAAGGCAAAGATATCTCATAGAGCTGCTCAGTCACTATTTTTTCGAGATTGGATCGACTAGGCCCTCTCTCGAAGAGATTCAACAAAGTTTCTACCAGTGGTGCATGGCGAAAGGAAAATTGACGGCCTGCAAAATCAATCACGATGCCCACTCTCGGCAGGAGAGGGAACTTCCTCGAACGACTCTTATCACTACGATCCATGCGAAAAAGATTCACGAACATAGAGATCCTTAGATAATTCGCTGCGTCCAGTTCGACTTGATACCGAAGCTACGCCGCTTTTCAGCCACACGTTCCACGAAGGGCCACATTGCCTCGAGAGCATGCCACAGTTCTCCCGAATGGATCAAGCCGATGGGCCCACGCCCTTCTGGCAAATTTGCTCCCGCTTGAACGGCCCTATGCAAAATAGTAAGGGGACACCAGGCCTTGGCGAATGTGTTTCCGTGCAGCTGCAAGGAACTCAAAGTGTTTGACACGGCAACATGACTTGGTCCGTTGGAATTCCCTAAAAAGAAATCGCAGTTAGCAAGAAAGGCCGCAAGCTCCCGAAAGCTGGTTTTCGGAGCCATAATCATCGGCTGACGACAGAGTTTGATGGCGTTCAGAACGAATTCTTCCTCCCCGGGACCCCAGACCCACACAACGGAAGCTTTCTTTTCGAGGACCAATCGATCGGCGATCTCCGCATACCGTTCGATAGGCCACTGCCGTTCCGCACGTCGATGCGTGGGACTGATGGCGACACGCAAGGGTGCACTCTCAAACTGAAGCTCTTGGATGAGAAATTCTTGAAGGGGCTTCATGTGGGATTCATTCCAGGGAAGATCGAGAACCATATCCTGTGGTTTGAGACCGAGATGCTCAAGATAACGGAATTTTTCTTTGACGATGTATTCGACCTCAAGACTTTGCTTCACGATATCGGTGAAGAAAGTCTGACGACGCGAAGGGAAAGCCAGCCGATGCGGAGCGCCGGTAAAATAACTGTAAAGAGCCGAGCGCGGATTATACATAAAATCGAGGACGAGATCGTAGCTCTCGGCCCTGAGACGTTTGAGGAAACGCAACTGGTCGAGCCACTTGCTCTTCTCGTCATAGGTAATGATCTGATTGAGATAGGGATTGTCCGCAAGGATGAGCCTTCCCATGGGATGGCAAAGAAAATCGATCGTGGCGTCGGGCCAACTCTTCTTGAGTTCTCGTAAACTGGGAGTGGTCAGGATGATGTCGCCGAGTTGACGAAGCTGAACAAGAAGGATTTTCTGGGGGGTGGCCACGTTAGGTCCTTTGCTTTATGGATCAGCAAAGAACCTTACACGAAGCTGGAGGAAGAATTAAGATCAAAGTTTGATCAGGGTCCTATGACCTTCAAGGCGAATTCAGCCAGGTCCTTGGGCGCGCGATAACCGATCAACATACCGACCACGTTTTTATCCGCTTCCCAAGCCATGATGTTGAGATTGGACGAACCGTAGGATTGGTAGACCAAACCATTGGAGTTGCCGATCGGACCTTTCGGAAGCTGATCGAGTTTGCCGACGTAAAAGAAGAGATATTGTTTCTCATTCCCAGTCACATTCTGGAATTGGGTCACGGTGATTTTCGCACCGTCATAGTCGATCAAACTCGCGCCCGCCACTTTCCATTCCGCAGGCAGGGCCTTGAGGGGCTTGGGTTCGAAACCGAGGGCAGGCAACTTCGCAAAGTAGTTGTTCACTTCTTCGACTTTATCGGTCGGGAAGTTCAAACGACCTTCGGAATTTTCGTTCATCACATCCGCTTCGTAGATCAGCGAATTAAGGGCGTTGAACGTTGGTTTTGGCGTCGGTTTGAAGAAGTAGTATATACCGCCGAAGATGATCGCGAAAAAGGCTGCCAAGGCGATGAAGCGAAAGGCGTTGCCTTTCATTTCGGACATCCCGACTTCTTCGATTTCCGCAGCTTCGTGATTCGCGCGGGCGGCATCGTCTTCGACGAGCTCATGAATTGCGCGCATCTTCTTTTCATTCAGATAAAGACGTTGGGCCTCGATTTGAAGACGACCACGGCGGATGCCGTAGTCCGTCGCAATATCGGCCATACCCAGACGATTCGCGATTTCATCAAACTTCTGCCGATTGGCCGAAGAAAGACCTTCATCGAGATAATCCGAAAGGTGGCTTCTTAGGAAGTCCTCGTCGCTCAAGACTGCTTTGTTCTGTGCCATTCAATAGCTTCCTTACTCAAATCTGAAATCGAGCAAACGCTTGCGGCCTGCGGCAAGGTGCCGTCTCAGGTCGTTATGATCCATCGGAGTAATTTCGAGCGCTTCATCGATACTGAGGCCGACCACATCGCAAAGGAAGAGGGCCGCTCTCGTCTCAAGGTCCAGCAGCTTCAGGAAAGGATAGAGAACGTTGTCCGAAGCGGTGCCCTCGCGAGCTTCTTCGTGGTGAACCTCCCAGATACGGCGGAGAAGAAGCTGACGAATGTATGTTCCGTCTTTTTTCAAAAGCTCCGGCAGCTTGGGAAGGATAGATTTATAGGTCTTGTACACCAGATCCGTCGCCCACTCATCGCTTAGAGTTAAGGCATAGGCAAAGCGTAAAAGTGTATCTGCATCCTGGCAGAGCGTCTCCACGAAGAAGGCAGCAGCACCAGCATCATGTTTACGCGCAGCATTCTCGGCCATCTCGAGCTCTCCCGCTATTCTTATTATGCTTTTCAGCCAGAGTAGAATTATAGTTACATAGTAGCAACGAAAGCACCATAGTGGCAAGCAGTCCAGCCCCCTTTTGTCAGGGAAAGCCCGGACTCCCATACTCTCAAGCACTTTGGAAAGTTGTAGACTATGATCTCATGGAATCAATGGCTTATTGTAGTCCCTGCACGCATGCATTCCACGCGGCTTCCGCGGAAGCCTCTTGCTGATCTCGGCGGACTGCCGATGATCGTGAGAGTCTACCAGCGCCTCGAACCCTTCAAGCTGCGTGGCGCAACCCTCGTTGTTGCCACGGATGATGACGATATTTTGCAAGTTTGCCAAAAACATAATGTGCCCGTGCAAATGACTGATAGTGCTCATAAAAGCGGCACAGATCGCTGTGCAGAGGTTGCCGCCCGCTACCCACTACCCTTTATTTTGAACGTTCAGGGGGACGAGCCCTTCGTCGATCTCACGGACCTTGAAGGCCTCCTGACCAAAATGGAAAAGGATGGCGATCCGATGGGGACGATGGTCCATCGGAACCACCAACCCGAGGATCACAAAAATGCGAACTGTGTAAAAGCTGTTATGAACGATCAGGGGAAAGCTTTGTATTTTTCCCGGTCCCCTTTACCCTATTATAGAGATCCAGAAAACTTCGAAGCTTTCTGGCAACACATCGGCGTTTATGCATTTACCAAAAAAGGCCTTCTGGAATTTTGTTCACTCCCGCAACATCCGCTCGAACTCGCCGAAAGCCTGGAACAACTCAGGGCGCTCGGCCACGGATTGAGCATTGCGATGACCGAAGCCAAAAGCCCCTCCCTTGGTATCGACACACCCCAAGACCTCGAGGCAGCACGTGCGCGTATTCGAACTCCGTAAGGTCGCCATCGCTTTACTGCTTTTGCAGGGTATATCCAGTACCTTCTCGTCGAATGCCTTCGCTCTGCCGATCGGCTTTGGCAGAAATCAGGGCGACCTTGAATATGACGAACTGAAGACCAATAACTTCATCATCTATCACGACCGTCGCGCGCCAAGCGAAGCGAAGGTCGTATTGGAATCTCTCGAAGCGGCCAGACCCAAGCTGGAAAGCTGGATCGGAGCCGCTCGTAAAAAGCCCCTCCCTGTCCTCATGTCGTCGACCACGTCCAACGCCTCCTTCGCCAACTTCATCACCGATGCGATCGAGCTGCAATCTCTCGCTCGCGGGGGTCGCGACCTGGCTTGGCACGAATATACCCACTCGACGATGTATCGCCATCTCGACAATATTTTTGGTCCAGCGGGCAGCATTATCCATTTACCCTGGATGCCGGCCTGGTGGATCGAGGGTCTGGCCGAAACTATGTCGGTCTCGGGCGGTTCCGATACGCAATATGGTGTGGAACGCTATTATGCCCTGAACGGCAACTGGCCGAGCTATGACAAGCTCCATGCGCTCTACGACGGCACACGGTTTTCGACCATTGGTTATGCGGTGTCCGGTTCGTTCGTATCGTACATACTCCGCAACTATGATGCCGAGAAACTGCCTCAGATGCTAAGGAATTTCTACGACTACAGCATGCCTTGGTACTGGCCCTGGAGCTTTGTACCCTTCAATAAATTCATGCCAATGGATCAGGCTCTCAGGGATTGGACCGGCAAGAGCGGGCACGAACTCTACGAAGAATATAAGGTCGAATCCACCAAGTATTGGAAGAGCCGTGCGGATCTCCCTTACATCCTTGAACTGGATAACGAACTCAAGGTCAGAACTCCGCCCGTTGCCAAACCCAACCCCACGACGGGTCTGCATGCGGGTCAATCGCTGAGCTTCAATTCCAGCTTTTTCTTTCAGAATCGAAATGACGAAATTTTCATCCTCAACCGGGATGGCAACAACCTTAAGGAAGCGAAAGTCGAATTCAAAGGCAAGTCCGCGAACGCAACAAAGAATCAGCGGGATCTTCCCGATGACATGACCGGACAAAGGATCATCCAGAGTGATGGTCTGATCTACATGACGGGCGAGAGCAACAGTAACTATGATGTCTTTCGCTATTTCTGGATCGAAAGGAACAAGAAGAAGCGTCGGCTCTTCAAACGCGAAGGCTATGTCTCTGATCTCTGGCTGACCCGGACCAATCTCGTTTGGATCGAAGAAAAACTTGAAGTCCAGCAGATCTGCTCAGTCCCACGGGCTGAAGTCGATAAGTTGAAGGGCATTTCACCGAAGCTTGTCAAATGCCAGGCGCCCGTGACCTTTCCGCAGGCGATTCGCGTTCTTGGTTCGCGCCTGGAAAAAGATGCCAAGGGCAACGAACTTCTCGCCGAACTCTGGCTGGGCCGCTCCGAAGAAACCTTGCTGGGTGATAAGCACGATATTTTGGTGTGGGATGCCAATACCTTTGCCATTCGACGATTTCCGGATATTTACCACGGCAAACCCCTTTCATTGGCTTTCAATCAGCAGGGCATGACGATCGCCTACGCGGATGCCACGACCCATTACCTTCGCCGCTTTGATGCCCAGGGCAAATGCCTCGATGAACAACTCATCGGCAACATGATCGACCGATTATTCAACAACAGCAAAGACCAAACCGTCATGAGTCTCTGGCGCCCAGATGGAGTCCTCCTCGTTGCCTCGAATCAACTGCCGACAACCCGAACGGCCTGCAAAGGCCACGACGAACCCACGTCGCCCCTCCAGGTGTCGATGCGCTATCCGCAGGCTACTCTCAAGGATATCCTCGCTCAGAGAAATCCCTGGAAAGCCGCGCAGCCCAATGCAATAGAAGCTGATTCGCAGAAGATCGCCAAGCAAGCCCCCCTCGGCACCGGCCTGGCCTCGAAGATGGAATCGCAGCCTTCCGCGTTTCGCGCCCGCCCGGTCTTCGCCTTCCCCTGGATCGGCATCGACTCCATGGGCTATCAATACGGTATGCTGTCTATCCCTTTGATGGATCATCTGCAGAATGAAACAGTACAGCTCACCGCACTCTACGGTGCAGCAAGTCGATTTCCCAACGTCGAACTCAACGTCTTGAGCAATCGTTTTGAAACGACCTGGTCGCTCGATCTATTCCGTCGCCAGACCTGGAACGGAGTCTACGCGAACCGCACCTATTACTTCGACGAACGCGGCGCCCAGATCTCCGCCGCCCGTTATATTTACGCTCTGGATATGACTTTACGTCTCGCCTACAAACAATCGGATCTCATTCCCTACCTCGGTGATCCCCAGATCTGGGCCCAGATCGCCAAAGGATATATAAGGGAAACGACTTTTGCTGCGAGCAAATCTCATCAGTTCTTCTGGAGTTCGCTCAGCTATTACCTGAACTCAAACATTGCGACCAAGGTCGACAACAAAAACTACGACTACGAACAGACGGGAGTGGGCACCAACCTTTCCGTTCCCTTGTCACTCTTCGGGAGACAAACAGTCCAAAACTGGGGTCTTTCCTACAGCCGGGTCAGGGGCACGCGCAGGAAACTTCTTAAAGAAGCTTATCGTCCTCTCCGAACCTACGTTCCAGGCAGCGGCGGGGGCCTCAATGAGATCAACCAACCGATCTTCGGACCCGGGGCATTGACTTCGGCTGTTTATGGGGACACTCAGGCTCGCTTCAACTTTGCCTGGACCGTGCCACTGATACCGGATCTGGCGAAACTCGTGCATATCGTCTATTTGCAGAGACTCGATTTCACGGCCTTTTTCAACTACGGAAACGCCTGGTTTCATACCGATCCCCCCAGTGCTCGCGATGCCATCAAGGCTCACGGTTACAATTTGGATCTTACGGCTGATGTCAAAGGCGTAAAACTGAATGCTGGAATCGGGGTTGGACAAGTCTTCGGCAATGATTGGGAAATGTACGCGCTCTTCGGATTCGATGCCCTGATCAGCCAAGGGGAACGTTAGGACTAGCTTTCCGTCCCAAATTGTTGGAAAAGTAGAATCGGATCCTTATTGGAGGAAGACTTATGACCAACACCTTCGGCCACCTCTTTCGAATCACGACCTTCGGCGAATCTCACGGCGGAGCGGTTGGCGTCATCATCGATGGTTGTCCTTCCGCTCACAAAATCGATATGGCGAAGGTTCAGGCCTTTCTTGATCGTCGTCGTCCCGGCCAAAGTCATTTGGCCTCTCCCCGCAATGAAAAAGATACTCTGGAATGTGTATCGGGCCTGGTGAATGGCATCACGCTGGGCACCCCGATCACTCTCCTCGTTCGCAATGAAGACACTCGAGAGGACCATTACTCGGACCTGACCCAGGTCTATCGTCCTTCTCATGCTGACTACACGACAGACTTAAAATATGGGGTGAAAGCTCCCAGCGGCGGTGGCCGCGCCAGTGCTCGCGAAACGATAGGTCGCGTGGCGGGTGCTGCGATAGCCGAACAAATTCTAGGCACCTTGCTTCCCGATTTGCGCGTCGTGGCCTGCGTCGACCGCGTTAAGGATATTCAAGCCGATGTCAGCGGCAAGATCACGCGAGCTGAGGTCGAGCAAACGGCCCTCCGTTGCCCGGATAAAGCGCAGCAGGCCGCGATGGAATCCCTGATACTGGAAGCCCAGAAGAACGGCGACAGCGTCGGTGGGAGCATCGCCTGTTTCATCTATAATTGTCCGGGTGGATTAGGCGAGCCGGTCTTTGACAAACTCGAGGCGGATCTGGCCAAGGCCATGATGAGTCTGCCGGCAAGCAAGGGTTTTGAAGTGGGTTCAGGATTCGCGGGAACCTATCTCTACGGCTCCGAACACAATGATGCCTTCGTCGTCAAAGACGGCAGGATTCGGACCGCCAGCAATCGATCCGGTGGGATCCAGGGCGGCATCAGCAACGGCGAGACGATCAGTATGCGCATCGCCTTTAAACCGGTAGCCACCATCTTTAAAGATCAACAATCAGTCGATCGGGATGGCAAGGAACAGACGATGAAGCCCAAGGCGGGTCGTCATGATCCCTGCGTTTTGCCGCGTGCCGTCCCTATGGTCGAAGCGATGGCGATCCTCTGCGTGATGGATCACTTCCTAAGGCAGAAGGCATTGGCAAGCACCAGAGGAGCCGAGCGATTGTGAAGGCTCTCCGCAAATTATTGCCTTTCTTCTTTTTGATCTACGGTCTCTTCTCAGTCTTTACACTACAGAGAGATTTTTCGCATATCACGCGATTGAGCATCTTCGTTCTGCTCGTGGGTCCTTCTTTTATGATCCTGGCCGTCGTCGGTCGGCTCTTTGAAAGGCTGTCCGAAGAATCCAAGTGGGCCAAGTATAGCTCCTGGGCGAAGATGGCCAATCTTTCGGCCACGCAAACCATGACCCAATATATCTTAATCTTCTGTTTACCCTTTTATGTGGTCAAACAAGGTTGGATGTACTTTGGGATCAATCTCCTCTGGCTGGGGAGTATCCTCTGGGATCCGCTTTACGAGCGCCTCATTCAATCGACCTTGTATCGTCATGTTTTGCTGGCCTGGACTCTCCTCTCGGCGAGCAGCTTTCTCTTTCCCTTTATCTTTCCGAACCACTTGCATTGGTTCTATGGCGGACTGGCTTTGGCAAGCAGCGTCGCTTTTATTCCAACGAGACGGGAAAAGCGCTACGTTATTTCTCTCCTTTGTTTGTGGCTCCTTTCTCTCATTCCCCTCTTTGCTTTCGACGCCACGCATCGCTTTCCTCTGCTATCGGTCTGGACCAAGGACGCGCACTTTGCTTTCAACATCGATAGCAAGGACACCGAAGACAAGGGTTTGGCCAAAAGCATTTCACGCCAGTCGATCAAGGATCTGCTGGCTGATGGCGGGACGGTATGCTGTGTGGCGCCAGTCGTTGCACCACCCAATCTTCGTACCAACGTAAGACAGGAATGGTTGCTCGGCGATCGTATTATCGAGTCGGTGCAACTGAAAACCCCGATTCAGGGGAATGCGACGCAACAGGCCTTCCACAGTTATTTCTGCAAAAAGAATTTCCCCTTCGGTGCTGAGGATGAGCGCCTCCGCTGTCGTGTGCAGATCGGTGATGCGATTGATATTGGTGGGACTTCGGTAGAGGTGCTTCA
>JACMPP010000165.1 GCA_014377445.1 Oligoflexus sp. | reverse complement strand
GCAGAAGGATCTCCTCGCGAGCCGTCTCATTGAGTCGATCAACACCGCGACCATCGCTGATCGTGATCAGATCAACTCGATTCTGACCCGCAGTGCGGCGCGCAACCTGACAGATCTTGAGCTTCAGGCTCGTTTCTCGAACGGTTGATCTGTAGACGAAATTTTGGAAAAAATTAAGGGTGCCCGACTTTTCAGTCAGGCGCCCTTTGCTTTTATTTTCGACAAAAAGGATTGAACCAAAGGCAATTGGGAGCAGGTTTAGGGCTTGGAGAGATAACGGTTTCGCTCGTCACAAATTTTTCGATCGCTCCTTCCAAAGCACCGATGAAGAAACTTCCATCGCTACCCATCGCAATGGAACGCATAACATTTACATCGCCTGAGCTGTAAGTACCAAGCTCGCGTCCCTCACCATCGAATTTAACGATGTTGGTCGTAGGCTGTACGACGCCAAGAAAGCCTTTTTTCACACCAATTTCTGCGAAAGCAAGGATATTGCCCTGTGCATCAAAGCGCAGATCCGAAATCATCGAATTCGTTTTTTTGTCCGCCGACAGACCCTTTTTCCAAAGGAGCTTACCGTTGATGTCCAGTTTCATGAGGCGCGCGTGAGCGGCGGAAGCCTTTTCATCGTATTCTGGGGTGGCTATGGCAAGGCCCAAAGCATTGACTTGGAGTTCAAGGCCGCCCAGATCCTTTTGGGCCCAAAGAATCTTGCCGTCTTTGGAGAGAGCCATGGTGAGCTGAGGGGAAGTTGAGTAGAGGCGTTCATTGTAGAAGCTAAGAGCATCACTTCGGCCATTCACGGTCCAAAGCAATTGGCCTTTGCTGTCAAGCTTTGCCACGGAATTTCCTAATGCAAAAAAGCTGCTGCCTTCTGTGTCGACAGCAATCAAAGCTCCAAAATCATTGGGTGAGCAGTCGGCCTCTTGGGGAATGGTTGTCAACCAGAGTTTCTCGCCAACTTTGCTGAGTTTTTCCACGCTACAGAAGTAGACGGTTTCGCCCTTCGCGTTGAGTCTATGACCAGTACCGAGGGAAAGTATGTCACCTTCCGCCGTTTCCTTTATGATGCCCATACTTGGAGCTTCAGGGTCTTCGGCATTCAATTGCTTTTGCCAGATGATTTGATTCTTGGGGTCGAGTTTTGTGATGTAACTTTCTTCCGCCTCGAGATTGCTGAAGAGCATGCGGCGGTGCGCGATGATGAGGCTACCGTCTTTACTGATGAGGGTGCCGCTCGCTTCAGCAAAACGAGTGTCGCTGAGGTTTTGCACTTCTGTTCGGGAAATGAGCTGGCCTTTGGCATCGAGATTAAGAACGATCACTTGATCTTGGCCTGACGATGCAATGTCGTAGGTTTTGCCGATTGCCAGTACACCCCCATTCGTCTGTGCTTCGAGAGTCTTTAAGATAAATCCCTGTCCGTTTTTGAGCTTGGGACTTTGAGTCCACTGGCGTTTGAATCCTTGAGCCTGTGCAGTCAGGGGGATAGTTAAAACTAGAGAGAGAGCGAGTCGGCTTAAGGATGACATGGAGAACCTCGAAAATGGGGAGCTGAATCGGTCCGGGCTTAGTTAAGTCATGCAATTGAGTCTGTCAACAACTGTCAATAACAGTAATGCATGAGCGGGAAATCGATTATTCAAAGTAATGAAGATGAGAAGAAAGTTGCTTAGCACTTGGGACTAGCAGTTGCAATTTTCTGAACCATTCGTTAAAAATCGAAAAGACAAAGCCGTTTGGCTTAATGCACATTTTAAATGTAGCATCTTCTCATTCAAAGAAATTTCTCAAGCGAGAGGTTTCTTTATTTTTTATTCAGGTCTTTTCAAGCCAGGAATTCAGAAAAGTAGAACGCAGAAAAGCCGGTGATGCACTAGGCATAACACCGGCTTTCTAGTCTTCAACTCAACGTCGATTACTTGATCTTAGCTTCTTTGAAGATCACGTGTTGTTTGACTTTAGGGTCAAACTTGCGCAGAGCTAGTTTAGCTCCACCGCGTTTTTTCGAAGTTGTATAGAAAAAGCCTGTTCCAGCTGAAGAAACAAGGCGAATAAGTTCGCGTGCGTTTTTGCCTTTTGCCATCTTGGTGATCCTTAACTCTAAGAAAACGTCTATGAGAAAGCAGGTAAACCGGAATAGCAGATCTTCGTCAAAGAATTCAAGGAAAAACGCCTTGCCTGCTGAATTTCTGTCTCTTGGCTCCTGAGTCCCAGTGCGCTATCTATGGTGATGAGATTAAATGATATTGCGAAAAGGAGTGTTATTGTGACCCTACAGGAACGCATGAATGAAGATATGAAAAATGCGATGAGAGCCAAAGATAAGTTTAAACTTCAGGTCTTACGGATGGTGCTCTCCGATTTTAAATACGCGATGACTGCGAAAGAACGCTCAGACACGCTCGATGATGAAAGCGCTGGCAAGGTCGTAAAGGCTTACCATAAGAAACTCAAAAAATCTTTTGAGGCCTTCCCGGAGACTGAGACAGAAAGACGCGCTGATATTCAAAAAGAAATCGAAATCGTTGCGGCCTATCTTCCGCCAGCGTGAATCAGGAGAAGCCTCAGTGATTGAAGAATTGGAACAACTGGCTCTTGAAGCTGGGGCTGCGATCCTCGCTGTTTATACCAAGAACGATTTTACCGTGCAGACCAAAGCTGACAGTTCGCCTGTCACGGAAGCTGACCTGAAGGCGAACGAGATCATTCTCAAAGGTTTGCAAATGCTCGGCGGCTACCCCTACATTTCCGAGGAGGAGGCCCCTAAGACCTATTCCGCCCCTCCAAGTCGTTATTGGTTGATCGATCCTCTCGATGGCACCAAGGAGTTCATAGCCCGTCGAGCGAGTTTTACGGTCAATATCGCGCTGATTGAAGACAAGAAGCCTGGAGTCGCTGTAGTCTACGATCCGCTCGGCGGCATGCTCTACAGCGCTTGGTACGGTGAGTATCGGGAAAATGGCAAGGTTGTGACGAAGCAGACCTGGGCTGAAGGTTGTATTCTCGTGTCCAGCCATTCTCACCCGGAGCCGGCCCTCGCGAAGTTTATGGAGCGCAATGCTATTACGGAACATCAACGCATAGGCTCTTCCATCAAGTTCTGTCGGGTCGCGTCTGGTCAAGCCCATATCTATCCGCGCTTTGCCGCCCTTCGGGTGTGGGATACGGCAGCCGGTGATGGGGTGGCACGCGCTGCCGGTTGCAAGGTGATCGACTGGGTCACGGGATCACCGCCAGAATATGAATACGATAAGCCCTGGACCAGTGGATTTTGCTTGAGCGCCCCTCACACGGAAGTCCGTTTTTAATTCGCGACTGGCGCGAGAAACAAAGCTTGTGGGGAGCAGCCTGATCGAAGACAATAGTGTAAGAACTTGTTGTTATTCTTTGATCAAGCCACCGACTTCTATGTTATTTTCCTTAGTCTTTTCTCAGAATCGACAAGCGTGAATCGTGGATGATCTCGGTCTTGTCGATGAGGGGTTCATGACTCGATTTTTGCCCTTTTTGTTCGCCATGCTGTGGATGAATGCAAGCGATCTTTTCGCCGTCAATATCGGCTCTATGCGCAAATCTCTTTTTAAAATTCATGTCATCTCCCAAACACCCAATTATGAGCAGCCCTGGACGCAGGATCCGGTCCGCGGATCGTCAGGCACGGGCTTTTATATCGGCAAAGAAGGGATCCTCACCAACGCTCACGTCGTGGCCGACGGAAAATTCATTACCGTTCAGCGGGATGGAGACGACAAGCCGATGACGGCCCGGGTTCGCTATATCGCGCATGACTGCGATCTGGCCCTGCTTGAAGTGGCGGATCCCAACTATTTTAAGAATGTCCAGGCGCTGAATTTCGCCGATTTTCCGGAAGTCCGGGCCATGGTGAACACCGTTGGATATCCGACCGGCGGCGAACAACTGTCAACGACCCAAGGGGTGGTTTCGCGCGTTTCCTATCGCCGCTACGTTCATACCGGTGCGGATTCTCATCTCCTTGTTCAAGTCGATGCCGCGATCAATCCCGGCAATAGCGGTGGCCCCGTTATCCAAAAGGATAAGGTGGTCGGTGTCGCCTTTCAATCGCAGTCGGCCGCTGAAAACACGGGTTACATCATTCCCACGCCCGTCGTTCGACGCTTTCTCGCCGATATCAAAGACGGCAAGTACGATGGGCATCCTGTGCAAGGTCTCTGGTACATGGAAGGCGCTCTTCAAAATGCCGCGACCCGTGAATATCACAAACTGAAAAAAGGCGATGGAGGTGTGAAAGTGAGTCAGGTAGCAGATTATTCCCCGGCCAAAGGCTCTCTTCTCACTGGCGATATCCTCCTGGCCATCGAAGGCAAACCGATCGGCGTCGATGGCAAAATAGTTATGTTCAATGAACGCCTGAGTTTTCGTGCGCTTTATGATTTGAAACAAAAGGGCGACAAAATACATTTCGATATTTTACGGGATGGCGTGCGTAAGAAGGTTGAGTTTGCCTTGAATGCCAAAGGCCTCTTCTACGATCCAGGTCTCCAGTACTCGATCCGCCCGCGTTATGTGACCATCGGCGGTCTCGTGTTCACGGCCCTTTCCCGCAATTATCTCCAGGAATGGGGTAAGTCCTGGGTCTATGATGCGCCTCTGGTTTTGCGTTATGTGCAGAATTTTGCGACTGAGCTCCACATGTTTCAAGGGAAGAAAGATATCGTCGTTCTCAGCGAGAGGCTTGCGCATCCGGTGAATACCTACGCCGGCCCCTTTATGGAAGAAGTGCTGCTCAGGCTCAACGGGCAGGAGGTGAACTCGGTTGAAGATATCCCGAGGATCATCGACAAAGAAAAAGGCGAGTTTCTCATCTTTGAATTTCTCGCCCAGGACACGCCGCTTGTTTTGGAGAGAAAAGCGGCCATGGATGCCGACACATCGATCCTTCAGCAGTATCAGATTCCTCTCGCAAAATGGTTTGGCTCGAATGCGGATGATGGAGCAACGGCTAACTGGGAAGTGGAGGGTTCGTGATAAAGACCTTTTTGTGTAGACTTCTGTTGCTCGTGAATCTTTTGGGAGTCTCGTCCATCGGACGGGCCTCGGATCGTTTGGAGTCGAGCCTTATCAAGGTCTATTCCTATGTGCAGAGACCTGACTTCGATTCGCCCTGGACGACCAAACAAAGCGAAAAGCTGGTGCACATGGGTATTGTGGTCTCGGATCACCGCATCCTGGTATCCGCCTATGCCGCTCGATCGGCGAAGCATTTTGAAGGCGAGAAAATCGGTGATTCCAAGCGCTATGGCCTCAAGCTGAAGATGGTCGATCCCGTTGCCAACCTCGCGATACTTGAATTCAGTGAGACCGAACCGGAAGGTTTGAGTGAGATTGATTTTGGCGAAGACCTCGAACTGGGAGCCAATTGCACGATCTATCAGGGCACAGAAGGGGAGTCGCTCGTTGCACGAACGTTAAGGCTCCGGGAAGTTCAGCTTCAGGCCGGTGTTCTGACGAGCTATAGTTTGCCGCAATATGTCTTTGAAATTCGAAAACCGGGCTACGGATGGTTTGAACCCCTGATTCGAAATGGCAAACTGGTCGGAGCCGCCATCAGTCAGAGCGGGAGTTCGGTCTTTGCCCTCCCGGTGAGTTTGATCAAACGCTTTGTCAAAGAAAGCGAGTCAGACCACTATCGCTCGTTTCCAGAACTTGGCATCAGCTTTAGCAGTCTGCTTTCGCCCGCGTTAAGAAAGTACGGGAAAGCCAGTGAGTATGAAGAGGGTGTGTGGATCCAGGACATCAAAAAGACCTCGGCTTTTGCAAAAGTACTGAAGCGCGGTGATATCCTTCTGTCTCTGGATGGAACACCGGTGTCAGCCCGGGGTTCCTACGAGCATCCTCTTTGGGGCCGCATTCCGATCGTCGCCATGATGAGTGAGATCTACAGCGGTGATTCCGTTGAACTGAAGATCCTGCGCGGGGGCGAAGAAAAAACGATCGTGGAAAACATCGGACCCTATAGTCCGGAGCTTGAAAGAATCCCCTCCATCATTGACGAACCCCCACGCTATACAATTTTTGGTGGTCTTCTGATTCAGGAGCTAACCGAAGGCCTCCTGCAAAGCTGGGGAACGAGCTGGCGAAAACGGGCGCCCTTGCCCTACCTCTTCGAAGATGCTTTTCATTCCTGGCCCCAGCAAGGCGGTGAGTCGAAGGTGTTGGTATTGCAGCGCGTGCTGCCTCTGGACTTCAACAAAGGTTATCACTCGATGGAGGATTCTTTTGTTACGGCCGTAAACGGGATTCCCGTGACCAACCTTACCGATATGGCAAAGGCTTTGGATCGGCCGGAAAAAGGCAAAGAAAGCTTTGCCCGTTTTCAACTTGAGCCGGGACACGAAGAGATTATCCTGACCTACAAAGGGATAGCCAAGATTCATAATCAACTTCGTCAGCGTTACGGTATTCCGAAAAGCGCAGTATTTTGGGAAGCGGGAGCGAGCGGAAAGTGACGAAGGATACTTTGACTCGCGTAGAGAGCGGTCCCGGATGGAAAACTCCCTTTACGAACGACGAAGGCAAAGATGAGAGAGATGGTGCTGAGAGCCACAGTCCAGGCTGCGGCGTGAGAAGCGAAGAAGACATCGCGAAGGGGGACGGTGCTTGGAAATTAACCCATGACGATCTCGCTCAAACCCAAACCAAAGAGCAGCGACGCCAGTATACTGACGACGACTACGGCTCTGTCTGGATGGGGGCGGAACGATCGTCTCATGGTCATCCTACCTCACGGAGTACAATTGTTGCTCGGAAGTAAAGCGCAAAAGTTGTGCCTTTGCGCAGCTTGCTGCGGACTTCGATCCTGCCGCCCAGTTCTTCGATGATTCCGTGGCAGATCGAGAGGCCAAGGCCGGTGCCTTCGCCTTCTGCTTTGCTGGTGAAGAAGGGGTCAAAGATTTTCTTCAAATGAGCTGCCGGGATGCCAACGCCCGAATCTTCAATTTCAATGACATTCCAGGCCGCGTCTTCTGTTGTAAACGAGCGCAAAGTCAGGCGACCGCCGTTTGGCATGGCCTGCAGAGCGTTTTGAATGAGGTTTAAGAAGACCTGGATAAGCTTATTGCGGTTGCCAGTCGCTTTCACGTCGAGGGTCGCATCAAATTTCTCGATGATCTCAAAGCGGTTGGCTTTGCCACCGGCCGTGGAGAAGCGCAGCGCAGCGGCAAGGGCTTCGTGCAGGGAGACGACTTCCTTCAACTCGCCCGAGACAACGGGCTGCTGACGGGCAAAGTCGAGGAGGTTGTCGACGATCGCCTTGCAGCGTTTGGCCGCGTTTTCGATCTCTTCCACATCTTGATAGTAAACGCTGTCTTTGCTCACAGTGCGGAGGAGCATCTGGGAGAAGAGGAGGATACCGGCCAGGGGATTATTCAATTCATGAGCGATACCGCCAGCGAGGAGGCCGATGGACGCGAGTTTTTCTGTTTGTATGAGTTGGCTTTGCAATTGCTTCGCCAGCGTGCGGTCTCGATAGATATGAAGGGATCCTTCGATCACGCCGTTCCCATCGAGAATGGGTTGTGTGGCAACTTCATAATAACGATTGTCGATCGCATTAAGTTCAAAGGTTTGGGTTGTCTCGGTGCTGATGCTCTCCTGGAGCTTGCAGCCGGGACAGGGTGTATCGCGGCCCGCGAACATTTTATAGCAATGGCTGCCCACAACTTTCTTAATATCTTTTCCAGCGATCTTCGCCAAGGCCTGGTTGGCCTGAATCACCTTATAATCTTTGTCGATCAGCATCAAAGGATCGACGATGGCATCGACGGTCGCCATCCAACGGCGTTTGATGCCTTCGATAAATTCTAGTGATTGTTCCATCTTGGCTTTTTTCGTGACCATTCCGCTCTTTCTCCACTGCAAGAATTCTCGCAAAGGAGCTATCGGCAGCTTTGTGGATCTTTGCACGGGAAAAATTTGCCTGGCGCAATGCCGAGAATTCTCATAAAAAAAGAGCCACCCCAAAGGATGGCTCATTTCGCGTACTTAGTGAGCGAAGGATAGCTGATGCGTCTCGGCTTCGGTGACCTTTTTGAGTTTCTCAAAGAGTTCATCTTGCTCGGAGTCCACAGCATCTGGGTGCTTCCAGACCAGGGCGTGCATGAGGACGTGGTCCATATGCTCGACCGGAACGATGGTCAGGTCCTTCAGGATGCTTTTTGGCAAATCGTGTAAGTCCTTCTCATTCTCTTTCGGCAAGATGATCTTACGAATCCCACCACGGTGAGCCGCGATGATCTTCTCTTTCAATCCGCCGATCGGAAGCACGCGGCCGCGCAGCGTAATCTCACCGGTCATCGCCACATCTTTGGAGACGGGACGCGAGGTCAGAGCTGAAGTCAGGGCCGTGGCCATACAGATACCAGCCGAGGGACCATCTTTCGGGATGGCGCCTTCCGGTACGTGGATGTGAATATCGACTTTGGTATAGAAGTCTTCCGCGATGTTGAGGAACTTCGAGCGCGAGCGGACATAACTGAGGGCCGCTTGAGCCGATTCCTGCATGACCGATCCGAGTTTGCCCGTGATGTTGAGTTTGCCGTTACCGGGCAGAACCGCGACTTCACATACAAGAAGGTCACCACCGACTTCCGTCCAGGCCATTCCCGTACACATACCGATTTCGTTGTGGCTGTTTTGATAGCCAATACGATACTTGCGTGGTCCCAGGTATTTGTTGACGCTTTTCTCGGTGATCTTCTCGGAGATCTGGTCTTTGATGAGAACCACTTTTTCTTTGAGTGGCTTCATCTCCTTACTGTCTTTGTCTTTGCCCTTGAGTTCCATATGGGCATCGCCTTCGACTTTGCGCATGTACTTGCGGGCCACTTTGCGGAAGACCGATGAGATCTCGCGCTCGAGGTTACGCACACCGCTCTCGCGGGTGTAGTAGCGAATGAGTTCCTGAACCGCTTTGGGCCCAAAGTTAAGGTCTTGGTTTTCAAGGCCGTTATCTTTTTGCGTTTTGGGGATCAGGTACTGATGCGCGATTGAAAGTTTTTCTTCTTCCGTGTACCCGGCGAGGTAGATCACTTCCATACGGTCGAGCAGAGGGCGCGGGATCGTGTGGAGGGAGTTGGCCGTTGCCAGGAAGAGGACCTTCGACAAATCGTAGTCGATGTCGAGGTAGTGATCGTTGAACGTATGGTTTTGCTCGGGATCGAGAACTTCGAGGAGGGCTGCCGACGGATCACCGCGGAAGTCCTGGCTCAATTTATCGATCTCATCCAGAAGGATGACCGGGTTCGACTTGCCGGCTTTTTTGACCGCTTGAATAATTTTACCAGGCATCGAGCCTATGTAAGTTCGGCGGTGACCACGGATCTCAGCTTCGTCACGAACACCACCAAGGGCTACGCGGACAAAGCGGCGACCGGTTGCCGTAGCAACTGAGCGTGCGAGAGAGGTCTTACCAACGCCGGGAGGTCCGACGAGGCAAAGGATAGGTCCTTTCATCTCATCGACAAGTGTACGGACGGATAGGTATTCCAAAATACGATCTTTGACCTTCTCAAGGCCGTAGTGATCGCGGTTCAGAACATCCTCCGCAAAGAGGGTGTCGCGGATGTCTTCCGATGGATCATTCCAGGGGAGCGATACGATCGTATCGACATAGTTACGCACGACTGTTGCTTCCGCAGACATCGGCGACATGTGTTTGAGCTTGCGAACTTCTTTGTTAAGTTTTTCGCGAACGTCATCCGGGAGTTTTTTGTTCTTCACGAGGTTTTCAAGGTCAGAGATTTCCGAGCGGCCATCATCACGGTCGCCGAGCTCTTTCTGAATCGCCTGCATCTGCTCGTTGAGGTAGTACTCTTTTTGAGTTTTTTCCATCTGGCGTTTCACACGGGCGCGGATCTTTTTCTCCACACGCATGATTTCGATTTCAGATTGAATATACCCATAGAGGTCTTCCAAACGTTTGGCTGGATTGGTTTCTTCCAACAAACGTTGCTTGTCCTGGAGCTTCAGGTTCGATAGGTGAGCGACCAGGGTATCGGCAAGCTTGGATTCGTCTTCCATCGAGGCGATCGACAGAAGCATTTCTGGGGGGATGCGTTTGTTGAGTCGAACGTAGTTATCGAAGGCCATCTTAATGGTTCTTACGAGCGCTTCGTTCTCGAGGCCTTTGCCGCGTTGCTCAGGCAAAGTTTCGGCGTTCACTTGGAAGAAATCTTCCGTTTGAACGAAATCCACAATACGAGCACGACGTTGACCTTCGACCAGGACCTTAACCGTGCCGTCTGGCAGGCGGAGGAGCTGGAGGATCGTCGAGATCGTTCCAATGTTGTAGATGTCTTCGGGAGAGGGTTCGTTCGTCTTGGCTTTGATTTGCGCGGCTAGGAGAATCTCTTTGCTTCCGTTCATGGCCTGTTCTAGGGCTTGAATCGATTTTTCCCGTCCAACAAACAAAGGCACTACAGTCGACGGAAAAACCAGAATATCCCTTAGAGGAAGCAGAGGTATTCTCACGGTATCCGGCTTCGATGTTGCATCTTTAGACTCATCCGACATACGTTGTTGCCTCCTCGTGAGTACTCTGCGGCATCATCTAGGCATTAACCTAGAAAACACTAATGTAGCTTTGTGGTGATCTCATTTAATTATCTTACTGTAAGAAAAAACAGGAAGACAGTGTTTTATTAGTAATGGGAAAATGCAAAAAGACTCTTTCGAGTCTTTTTTACAGAAGATATTTCTTTGGAAGAAACCTAAAACCTAACTTCCAGGGCGCGCATCACTTCCCGCCACTCCCGAACTCACGTTCTTTGGATTCCTTGACAGCAGCGGCGTTGTTGAAAACATTCATCTCTTCCGGCGTGCGATAAACGATGATGGCCTGGGCACCGTTGAGGATCAGCTCCTCGGTGATGACCACTTCTTTTATCGTTTTTTCTGACGGAATTTCGTACATGATCTCTAGCATGGATTCTTCAAGAATCGCACGAAGACCACGGGCACCGGTTTTTCTTTTGATCGCTTCCTGAACCACCGCGCGCAGGGCACCGTCAGTGAACTTCAGTGCGACGCTTTCAAAATCAAACAGTTTTTGGAACTGTTTAATAATTGCATTTTTCGGTTTTGTGAGGATGTCGATCATCGCTTCTTCGGTTAGTTGGGCCAAAGAACAGATAACCGGCAAGCGGCCGATGAATTCTGGAATCAGACCAAATTTCGCCAAGTCGCCTGTGGTGACCTTGTTGAGAAGGTCGGTCACGTTCCGTTCGCGTTTGGACAGGATCTCGGCGCCAAAGCCCAGGGACGATGTCTCGATCCTCTGAGCGACGATATCTTCGAGGCCGGCAAAGGCTCCCCCGCAGATGAACAATACGTTGGATGTATCGACCTGTAGGAATTCCTGTTGAGGGTGCTTACGACCACCGCGTGGGGGGACGTTCGCAATCGTACCTTCGATGATCTTGAGGAGGGCTTGCTGCACGCCTTCACCGGATACATCGCGGGTGATCGATGGGTTATCGCCCTTCCGAGCGATCTTATCGATCTCATCGATATACGCGATGCCGCGCTGGGCCAGCTCTACATCGTAGTCAGCATTCTGAAGAAGGTTCAGGATGATGTTTTCGACGTCTTCCCCAACGTAGCCAGCCTCAGTGAGGTTGGTCGCGTCTGAGATCGTGAACGGCACGTTCAGGATGCGGGCGAGTGTTTGAGCGAGCAAAGTCTTGCCGCTACCGGTCGGGCCGATGAGCAGGATATTAGACTTTGTAAGCTCAATTTCGTCCTGAGATGTCTTATGATCGATGCGTTTATAGTGATTGTGTACCGCGACCGAGAGAATCTTCTTCGCTCGTTCCTGGCCGATCACGTATTCGTCAAGGATACGCTTGATATCTTTTGGATTCGGGATCTTGTTGCTCGGGTTCAGAAGCTCTTCTTTTTCAACTTCTTCAGCGATAATATCGTTGCACAGTTGAATACACTCATCGCAAATGTAGACGTTCGGTCCTGCGATTAGCTTTTTGACTTCTTTTTGACCTTTGCCACAGAAGCTGCAATGCAGGCCGCTGTCTTTGCTGGCCATAAGATAACTCCTTAAGGATCTGCTAGAAGAGAAATCATACCCCGCTAGAGGTATGACACTTTGGACGCGTTCACGATGATCTCAATTAGGGCTTCTTCGCTAGCTTTTTAGCCGGAGCGATAATGTGATCTACCATACCGTATTCTTTAGCTTGTTCAGCAGTCATAAAGAAGTCGCGATCGATATCGCGTTTGATGCGGTCCTCTGTCTGGCCCGTGTGACGAGACAAAATCGATATCATGCGAGCTTTCGTTTTAATGATCTCTTGCGCATGAATGTCGATGTCGGTCGCCTGACCACCGGCTCCGCCGAGAGGCTGGTGTAGCATCACGCTGGCATTGGGCAAGATGTGGCGTTTGCCTTCCGATCCGGCTGCGAGTAACCATGCACCCATGCTTGCACACTGTCCGATACAGTAGGTGCGAACATCAGGGCGGATTAGCTGCATACAGTCGTAAATAGCCATCCCAGCGGTGATCGAACCGCCTGGGGTATTGATATAGAAGCTGATGTCTTTCTCTGGATCGACACTTTCCAAATAGAGGAGCTGGGCCACAATTACGTTTGCGATCTCATCGTAAACGGGGGAGCCCAACATCACGATCCGTTCCTGAAGCAAGCGGGAATAGATATCCCACGAACGCTCGCCGCGGTTTGTTTGCTCAACGACAACAGGTATGAGCGCCATTGCAACATCCTTATACGCTACTTGGGTTTACGCTTTCGTGTATTGAGCCACAATTTTCGTTGCAGTTGTCAATACATACACCTTCAACTTAAGACACATCCCGTACAAACACAAGTTGCTTCGCGGCGTTAGTGCAAAATGGAGAAGCAGGGTAGGGGAGGAATGAAGCTCGCTATCAGATAGATACTCGTGCCGTATTTCCAACCACAACGCACTTCTTCGCCTTCTTTACAGCTCGCATCCGAAAAGCTCAGAGAGAGAGAAAGAGAAACGCTGGATTATCTCTTATAGAGGATAATTAAAAAAATCCCCTCTGACAAAATTTAATGCCAGAGGGGATTGTATCAGAAGTATCGTGAAAAATTCAGCAGTTGTTAAGCCGGAGTAGGGCTCGACTCCTTGGTCTCAGTAATTTTCGCATGGGAAATTACAAAATCAATCGCTTTTTTGAAAAGGAGCGATTCGCGAGCATGTTGGCCCATTGAGGCTTTGATGCTGTCGAAGAGTTTGGCGTCGGCTGGCATTCCACCCATAGATCCGCCAATAAGTTCTTTTACGTAGGCATCGAAATCTTCGTCCGTGACGTTAATCTTTTCTGACTTGATTACTTCAGAAAGAATCAGGGTGTTGCGTGCACGCTGCAAAGCGGTCTCGCGAGCCTTGGCTCTTTCGCCTTGATTCGCCTTCATTTGCTTGCGTTCAGCGTCAGAAGAGAACTCGGCTTCGTCGAACATGCTGTCGATAACCTGCTCAACCATCGATGGTGGGACTTCGAAGTTGTTCGTCTTGTTCAATTCTTCGAAGATACCGGTCTCGAGCTGATTGCGTTTGTGGCCTTCAGCTTGTTTGTCGAGGCGGTCGCGGATGTTGGTCTTCAGAGTCTTGAGGTCGTCGAGGCCAAGATCTTTGGCCAGGTCGTCATTGACTTCTGGGAGGGTCAACTCGGTGATGCTTTCAAGCTTCACGGTCGCCTTTGCGACTTTGCCGACTTTGGATTTGTCCAAGACATGCTCTGGAACTGCGATGTCGAGAGTCTTCGACTCGCCGATTTTCATGTCGATTACAGCCAACTCGAGTTCGGGGAGTAGATAGTTCTTGCCCAGCTCGACGGGGACTTTATCAAAAGTGAACTCAGAAAATTCTTCACCATCAACAGTCGCCTTTTGGCTAATATTGACCACGTGCCCTGCTTTGGCGACTGTGCTTTCGTCTGCGCCAAGTTCTTTGCTCTTGGCCTGGCGACGTTGAATAAATTCAATTTCGCGCTCGACGTCGGAGTCAGAAACTTCAACGACGCTAGCCTTAAGGTCGAGACCTTTGTAGCCGTCGATGTTGAGAGCTGGGAGGATATCGACAAGTGCCGAGAAGGCATAGTCTGTATCTTCTTTAGGCAGATCGAAGGTTTCCAACACAGGAGCGCTGATTGGACGTAGAGACTGTTGATCGATCGCTGTGAAAAGATTGTTGCGTACCAATTGGTCAGCGACGTCATAAGCGATCGACGAACCGTACATCTTTTTGATGACGTTCAAGGGAGCCTTGCCCGGACGGAAGCCGTTGATACGAGCCTTGCCTTGCAGGTTTTTATAAACAGAGTCAAATGCGGATTTGACATCAATTGCGCTGAGTTCTACTCGGATGCGGCGCTGAACTGAACTAACTTCTTCAACATGAGCCTTCATATTTAACCTCTATTGGGGATCTCTCTGAGATCTCAATGCTCTTTGGGATCTCTAACGCGGCGGACTCACTCAGCCACCCGAAAAGTCTGCAAATTATAGAAGCTCGAATCTGTTTGTCAACGATTGCTTCCCATAAGGTTCAAATCTATATGTACAAAGCTTCTCACGCTAAGAAACAATTGCCGCTCTCGGTCGGTGTAGAATGGATGATGTGACATTACTCTCTACCTTTAAAGAATGAGGACTTAAGCATGATCGTCGAATTTGACCGGGGTCTGCAGGATGTTGTGCCACGCTATATCCGCGGCCGGCAAGAGGATTTGGGTTATCTTCAGCTCGCGTTGAGTCGCAAAGACTTTCCCGCGATCGAGAAGATCAGTAAAAGAGTTGCCGCAACGGCTGAGTCGGTCGGCATGAAAGTTCTGAGCGATATTTCCAGAGAAATTGTTGAGCATGCTGGCGAGCATCGTCAGGAAGAATGCGAAGCTTCAGTTGCGAAAATGCGTGATTTTCTTTCAGTTGTTCGTCCTAAGTTCGTATAAGGCCAAATTCTGAATGATAAATCGCTTGGGGCTACTGATAGCACTGCTCTTGCCAGGGGTGGGCTATGCTCAGCCGGAGCTACGCTATCTCGCCAGGCTTGCGATAAGTCCTGATGCCGTTGAACTCAAGGCTCCCATCGGAGTCGACTTTGAGATCGATGGTATCCCAGAAGGTGCTTGTCTCTATGTCCCTGCGCACGACCAGAAGCTACGGGATATTTTGCTGTTGGAATCGCTGAAAGCCGCATCTCCCCAGGAGAATGCCGGCCGGCAGGAACTGTCTTTTCAATGGACAGATATGGGCGGGATCGAACACATCGGTCCGGCGCTCTATCGACTGCCGCGTTCGGTAACGAAGCTCAAACTCAAATACATGCTGAGCATCGGCGGCTGGAACGATCGGCCTCTGGCCCCCCGGCTTTTGAGTCTATGGCATCCCATTCTTTTAAGTTCCTGTCCCACGCAAAACGAACAGACCTTTGCCAGCATATGGCCGAAGGCCAAGTTCGATGTCGCGTTTGAAGCCCCTGAAGGCTGGAATCTCGGAGCTCCGGGTATTTGGAATGATGGCCATTGGTCTTATGAAGGCACATCCTTCTCGGCGGTCTTCTACAAGCTCGGACGGCTCGAATATCATAATCTAGGCGCGCAGACGCTGATCACGCTCTCCAAATCCGAGAGTTTCAAAGCCCTCATCACCGTAGCTAAAAACGCGTTGACTCGTTTTGCTAAATTCAGTGGCAGAGTCCAGGAGCCCACCATTCTCCTCGTCGAAACCGATGATTTTGAGCCGGTTCGAACTCCAGGACTGGTGACGCTCAACACACCGCAGCAACCCGCGATGCGCTACCTGCAGCAGGAGATTACGCACTGGAACGTCTGGCAGTTGACGACCCAGATCGCCCAGCAGTGGTTTGGTCTCGGCTGTCGAGCCCAGACGATCGATGATCACTGGCTTGTGCAGGGCCTTGCCGATATGCTGGTCTATTCGAGCCTCATAGCGGAAAAAGATTATTTTGAACTGTTCGGGCGTGGGGAGAGCGGCAGTCCTTACCTCAACCTCAACTACCGCCAGGCTCAAGATCTCGCGGCAGCATCCCTGTCGCTGCTTCATCCCCAGACGGCTTTAATGGACGAAGAAGGAGTTTCCAAACATGCGACTCAAGATAGACCTTTTATTGCTTTTATTCGTCATACTCATATTCTCCGTTATCTACAGTGGAAGTTTGGACAAAGAGAATTCCAAACTTTCATTCAGGAAGCGACTGCTCAATGCGGCGAGGAAAGCCTTCAGCCCAAGGTCTTTGCTCGGCTAGTCGATAAATATCGCCCCGGCCTCGGCGAACTCACGATGAAATACTGGCAGTCGGACGACTGGCCCGATGCGAGCCTGAAGGGGACCTTTGTCAGAGATGGCAAGACCTTTGTCCGGGTTCATTATGACAACGAATTGCTCCTGCCTATCGATCTCTGGGTCACGACCAAAGACGGCAGTCGAATCGTTTCCTTCGTCGAACCGGTCAGGCAGGACGTGGAAGTTCCGATCGAAGTGGCTGAAAGCGATATCTCGAAGATCGAGATCAATCCCGGTCGAGCCGTCTTCGACAAGGATCGATTCAACAATAAGACCGGTGCCCCCAAGATCGCTTTTTTCCCGGGCGCGGCGCGGGGCCTTGAAGACGACGCTTACACGATCGTCTGGCTGCCCTTTGCCACACAGCTTCCAGGCGAACCCTTCACCATCGATCTGGCCTGGCAATCACTCCGTTATCTCAACTCGGGATTGACGGGGCTTGTGCGTTATACGCCACAGACCAACGTCACCGGTTTCAACTTCAACTATATAAAAGCCCTGCCGCAGAGTTCGCTCCTCATCATGGCCAAAGTCGGACAGGACGATGGGCATGTTGAGGATGGCGAGCGACGCATGGATGTGACGATCAAGCGCAAACCGCTCTGGTCGCTCTTTCCCTATGTGAACGGCTCGACGAAACTTCGTTCGAAGCAAATGCTTGGTCAACCCCGCAGCCGCCATTTTACAAGCGCTCTCAACATCGCGAATGCGAGCGAATCGGGACATGTCTGTGGTCATGAGGAGGAAGTGGAATCGGAAAGCACCCTATATGTTCCCAGCGGGGATTTCAAATATCAAAGAGCCTTTGGCCGCATTGGTGCGGGTTGTGAAAGCCGCAAGTTCGCTTTGAAGGTCCGGGGCTTTTGGGGCTCAACCAAGGCGGAGGGGATCGTGCCGCGAACAGCCTTGTTCCGCGTGCAGAACCTGGACGAAGCTCATGTCAGGCTCGATCGTCCGTCCCTGCCGGGGGCCTTGCGCGTGGCGGCCTATAACCTTGAGGCCTCCACTCCCGCCAGTCTTCCCCTGCCGGAGTCCTGGTTTATTCTTCCGCGCCGTTCTCAATTCAAGACCTTTATCGATGGCGCTCAGATGAGCGATCCTGATGCCAAGCTAACAGTTTCCGGCGTCGGTTACAGTCTGCCGATCGGTGGCGACATCGCCGGCAAAGACACGGTCACCGTGTTCCGCTTCAGTCTCAACGGAATCTTCTACCGCAATTTAAATGGGGTGGTCGATCGCAAGCCCGGCATCCTTTTCGACTTCTCCGGAAACCTCTAAGCCGTAGACTCTTTCTCCTTTCTCTCCGGCTTACAAAGAGTTAAGCAGTAGTGATCGGCACGAAAGGAAACAGCATGGCAACTCAGGCGTCCACTCCCATCCAAGAATTTGATAGCTGGTTCAAAGAAGCGCAAAAGACTTCTTTGCGTTATCCCAACGCTATGTCCCTGGCTACAGTGGATGCGCAGGGCACGCCTGCCGTTCGCATCGTGCTGATGAAGCATTTTGATGAACAGGGTGTGGTTTTCTATACCAACCTGGAAAGCGATAAGAGCAGGGACCTCAAAGCCACGGGTATCGCGGCGATCAATTTTCATTGGGAAGAACTTGGCAAACAGGTCAGGGTCACCGGCAAGGTGGAGCCTGTCACGTCCCAGGAGGCGGACGAGTACTTCGCATCGAGAGCCCGCGACAGTCAGATCGGAGCCTGGGCATCGATTCAATCGCGACCGATGGCCGCCCGTTCGGAGTTCGAACAGCGTCTGGCCGAATTCACGAAAAGATTTGAGGGTAAGACTGTGCCGCGGCCGGATGGCTGGTCGGGTTGGCGCATAGTGCCGGATCGTATCGAATTTTGGGTTGAGCGACCCTTCAGACTCCACGATCGCTGGGTTTATACCCGCAAAAATGGAAATTGGGATTGTCAGTTGCTCTATCCCTAAGGCTTCGGGCTGTCTGGGTGCTTCGTCAGATAGGTTATTGGGCAAGGCGTCTTCGATTTAGGCTACGGAGTTGGCTTTAGGCTACCCTACAAGGGGCAAATGTGAGTAAGCCGATTGAGATGGCAACGCAGCCTCAAAACCTATCTGGCGGAACACTAGAGCAAAATATTGCGTTAGTCACAGCCAAATTGAACTATTTTGCATGATTTATTCTTGACTCGCCCCGGCCTATCCACTAACAACTTGGCTTCCAGTCAAAGCAAGAAAACCCAGGCTTTACCCAAATTGACTTGCCTTTGAGCGGCCCAAACTCTTTCTTTTAGCTCCTTTCGATGAGGCCTTTGATCAACGGCGATGTTTTATCTAATCTTGAGTCTCGTACAACTTGCTCTGACTCCTTTGGTTGTTTTGGGTATCGCCCGATTCCGAAGAGTGTCGCAAGTTTTTGCCTTTCTCTTGGTTGCAGCGATCACCTACAACATCTTCGCTCATATTATTTTTGAACATCTCGAGACCTTCGGCGCGGGTGCTGTGATAGCCGCAGGATTTGGCCTCATCCTCTTTAGCTACGGCGATCATTTTTTCTTTGTCGACTCACCCAAGAAAATGTCCTGGCTCTTCATCATTCTCGTTCAAGTCTTTCTATTCCTGCATGCCACGACCGATGGCGCGGCTTTGATCGATGTCCACGACGCAGGGCTTGGGGCTCATCTTCATCCCGAGAAATTAAGTCAGAGCGTACTCCTTCACCGCCTAATGTTTGAGGCCTTCATCTGGAAGTATTTCTACGAACGTTACGGTCATCGCGCCGCTTTGCTCGTCCTTCTGAATATCGCGGTTGGAACGATCGTGGGATTTGTCGCAAGCCAGGCAGTCTTCCGCCACATGCCCAGTTACTTCGATTTATTCGAAGCCTTTATGGGGGGCGCCCTCTTTCATTTGGTGTATGATTATCTGAAAGAGAATGTGCTTAGAATTCGACATCGTCACGGTTAGGAGTTAAAGCATGGGCGGTCATCACCACCATCATCACGGGCATCACGACCACGGGCATGATCGTGATCACTCTCACCAAAGCAACGAGAACGTACTGAAGCGAATCCGCTTTGCCTTCATCCTCAACTTTGTCTTCGCCATAGTCGAAATTATCGGCGGTCTATTTACCGGTAGTTTTGCGATCGTCGCGGACGCCATTCACGATCTTGGCGATAGTTTCAGTTTGGCTCTCGCACTTCATCTGCAGAAAAAATCCCAAGGCGGCCCCTCCGCGAGTCTGCCCTATGGCTATCTTCGCTATTCCGTTGTGTCGGCGATCATCACGGGTATCGTGATCATTTCCGGATCATTCGTGGTCCTGATCGAAGCGATTCAACGTTTGCTCCACCCCGATGCTTTGCCCCATGTCGGTGGAATGATTGGTCTCGCGGTCGTCGGTATTGCGGTCAACGGCATTGCCGCGCTTCGACTTTCGCATGGACATTCCCACAACGAAAAAATTCTTTCCTGGCACCTCATTGAAGATTTGCTGGGCTGGATTGTCGTTCTGATCGGCGCGATCTGTATCTACTTCTTCAATCTCGCCTGGATCGATCCCCTCCTCGCGATCGGCATCAGTATTTTCATTAGCTGGAATGTGATTCGGAACCTGCGCGAACCCTTTCGCATCATCTTGCAATACGTACCCGGTTCGGAAGATATGACCGTGCTGCAAAAGCAGTTGGAAGAGATCGAAGGTGTGAAGGAAATTGTAGAGATTCAGGCTTGGACTCTCGATGGACACCAGCATGTTTTGACGACCAGACTGGTTATCAAAGGCGCGGCTTCAGCGGATACGGTTCGCGAACTCGTGCGAGGCAAGTTGAAAGAGAAGGGCTTTAAATTCGTGACGATTGAAATTGATCATGAAGCGAGTCATCTGCCGCATGTTCCGCCCTGCTGATTTTTTTCGGAAATTGATCAGGAAGCTGCTTTATCAGGCGGTTTTGTAGCAGGGGCTGAAGGCTTAGGGCTTTGGCCAACGGGGCTTTTCGGAGCAGCGGCGATAGGACTTGGAGCATCATAAGACAAAGTCACCGCGCGGAGGGTCTTGCTGCTGGCAAGGAAAGCGTCGATCGTCTTCTTCGTGACTTTCAAAGAAAAATCCTTCGGTCCTTTGATAATCGACAACGAATCATCAATATCGGCGAACATCGGCACCATTTGCGCCCAGTTCTCTGAGCGGAAACCGAGTGTCTTGCCTTCGCTCATCAACTCTTTCAAATCGATGCTGAAGGTGTCGTAAGCTGTAGTCTTGGCGGTCTTCGCCAACATTTCCAGTATATCGACAAAATCCTGAGGCAGTGATTTAAGGTTGGCATTCTTCATGCGAAGTTTGCGAGCGAATTCACTGAAGCGTTCCAAGTCGCCACGATTCTGGCTAACCAGCACATCTTTTTTATATTGGTTTTTCGTCATGACCAGGAGTCCGCCCTTGATGAGGGCGTTGAGCCAATGATCGACTTTGGCCCTGTCGATGCCGAGGATCTTGGTGAGATCTGATGCGGCGGCATCGCGGTCAAGAACCCAGCTCTTCACTTCTTTGACGCCATCTTTATAATAAAGAAGGATCAGGATTTGGAGTGTCTTAAGCAACTCCTCAAGCGGGTTGTTGTTGCCCTTATATTTGGATTCCAGCTCTTGCAGACGTTCGTTGGTATCACGAAGCCTTGAAGAGAGTGTCGCCATCAGACTCACGAGCCACTTGGGAATCTGCTGAATGATTTTGTTGAAGTCGTCGTTGGAGATCTGAGTGACTTCGGTTTCTTCGAGAGCCCTTGCGGAGGCCGAGCGTGGTTTTTTATCGAAGAGAGACATCTCTCCGACCATGCCGCCCGCAGCCACAGTAGCCAGAACGATATCTGTTCCCGCCTTATCGAGGAAGATTTGAATTTGACCCTTACGCAAGACATACATTCCATCCGAGGCTTCGCCAGCCTTGAACAGAAGTTCACCTTTCTTAAGGATTTTATTCTTACCCGACAAGAGTTGCCCTCACCTTGGAAATAAAAGAAGTCTGTAATGGGTATCGGCCGGCAGGGAAGGAGCTTAAGTTAAAGGCATTTGGGACTGAATGGGTATAAAAAAGGGGCGTTGGTAAAGCCCCGGATCTATGATCTATATATCTTTTTTTATTCAATAAAATAATCGATTGCGATGACTTTTTCGATGTGTGGTTTAACCCATTCATTCACGAAAGCCTGATGGGCCGGATGATTTTGGTAGATATCAAGGGTGGCCTTGTCCTGAAAGCGTCCCACGAGCGCCAATTCAAAGCCATCGCCCCGTTCGGACCAGTTGATGCCGGCCGAGATATAGAGAAGCTCTGGAATATTCTTTTTCAGAGCCCGGGCTTCGGACACGATTTTGCTTTTGGTTTCTTCGTTGCAGGTCTCTTTGCAGCGAAATAGGACGAGATGTTCAATCATAGGGTAAACCTTTCACTCTTGGACATGAGTTTGTCCTAGAGCTATAGCGGACTGAGCATCAAATGGAAAGTTAGGATTTAGGATTGAGGAGCTGGAGGTCTTCGATCGTGTAGGGAGCGTATCCCATATAGATATTTTGTGTGGCGACCCGGTAATGAGCCGCGAGTAGACCGTCGGATAGGTATTGCACAACGGCAGCCTGAGGGTTGTGAATACCGTGTTTTCTGAGCACCATCTCCAGAGCGCGGCCGAGTTTTTCGCCGTTCTCATAACGTTTGATGGCCACGGGATGCAGGATATTGCGAAGCAGGCCCAGGATGTCCTTCACGAGCTCTTCTTGCGTGCATTTAAAATTGCGGAACGAGACATTGGCCATATGCTGAAGAAGGATCGGAACACTGTTTCCGCCGTCCAGAGCCGGGATCATTTTGGTGCCCATGATGAGTTCCCAAAGCAGGAGACCAATCACGTAGACGTCGGAGGCCGGGGTCACCGGACTCGCGGTCAGGTGCTCCGGTGAGTAGTAGCCGGGCGTCCCAAAGATATGCTCCTTCTTGACGAGCGAACTCACATCTGCGGTCAAACTAAAGTCGGTGAGAAAGACCTTGCCCGTCTTCTCGATGAGGATATTCGCTGCCGAAAGATCGCCGTGGACGAGGTCGCGGAGATGCAAGGCGTCGAGGCCCGTGGAGACCTGAACCATCAATGCCAGGGCAATCAGAGGGGGGACGCGTCCGTAATGCCGAATGAGGAAACGGGACGGCCAGCCATCGATGTAGCGGCTTACGATATAGCAGGTGGGTGGCTCAAAGTGGTTATCGAGAATCGGTACGAGCGAAGGATGGGAGACCGTGCGGTGCATCATCAATTCGCGGTGAAAAACGCCTAAAAAGCGTTCGTCGGCACCATAGCGTTCGTGAAGGAGTTTGAGCGCAACAATATCACCCGTCGACGTATCGCGGGCGCGAAAGACTTTCCCCAGCCCGCCTTCTCCGACGAGTTCGAGGATTTCGTATTGGCCAATTGTGGTAAGCGCTTTCTGTAGATGCATTTTTCTCTATACCTCACCTGGGATCTATCGGCAGCTTCTTAGCAATTTTGAGGGGTTAGACGAAGAAAATCTTAAGTGTCCAAAAGGACTTAAGTTTCTCTAGCTATAAAGGAATTTTTCTCAAGTTTTGGACCGAGTGGGCCGAAGAACCGTTGGATCTATTGTCTTAGAGAGAACGATTGTGAGCATTTTTGGGAAAAAAACGAGTGGCTACGGATTTGCTGAAAGCGCTGAGACGCAGCGGCAAAGAAAAGACACGTTCGAACCCTCGACGCCGCCTGAGAAAGAGAAACCGCTGATGAAAGATAATTTTACAGTGCCCCCGACCAGTCCTCAGCCACCTCTCGTTCAGAAATCTGTTCCACCAACTTCGGGAGCAGTCCCGAAGGGTATGACGCCAACTGTTGTAAATCCGACTCCGCACAAGGAAGGATCCGAGGTGAATAAATCTCCCTATAATATCGAAGATGTCATTCGCCTGATGAGGGAATTGCCAGACAGCAAGAAGGAAATGGTCGTCATCATCGTCCAGAAGACCTTGCTTTCGGCCAAGATAGACGTCCATTCCATCATTGAAGACGCCGGCCGTAAGGTTGAGAAGCTTCAACGCCTGAACGATAAGATGGTGGGCGAGATTCGCGAACTGGAAGAGGCTATCATCCAGAAAAAGGGTGAGGTTGATCGATTGGTCCGTGATATCGAAGAGACCAACGGCGTGAAGCAGGTGTTTGAAGTTGTATATGGTCGCCATGTGAAATCTGAGATGGAAGCGATGAGTGCGGGCATCACAGCTCCGCCTGAGAAGGACAAAACGGTTCCCCCAGGGACTCCGAGTATTAAAATTTTCTAAAACATATGTTTAAAGACCGCATTTTCCGAAGAGGCGAGTGTTGTCACGCCATCCGTTATGACATCAGCCACGACGGAAGTGGAGCTTGTGCTTCCCCAGCCGAGAGTTCTCGAACCATCTGTGGTCAAGACCTGGCTTGCGCTGCCGTCTGCACCAGGCAAGGCCCAAATGCGATTGGCAGCCAAGGCATCGGGCGCCTTAAAGCCTACGAAGTCGCCTTGAACGATGCTCAATTCTTACAACTGGGAATTTTCTGCCGCGCGATAATAGAAATCAATAATCCTAAGTCGGAGGGTTCATGTGTGTGAATGAGGATTCGTGTGAAAAATTAGCATGGCTTGAAATCGGGCGCGTCTTTGCTCGAAATAACAACACATTGTGGCACATAAAAAGATCGTTTAAACCATCCCTGGGTGACGGACAAGGCCTGATTTTCCAAACAGCGAGATCAAATTTTTCTCTTTCCGTTCTGGCGGATCTAAAAGCTTGAGCATTTTTACTCTTTGTTAACAATCTCGCCATTTTAGTTGTGTGCCGATGGTTAAGTTACTGAATATAAACAACAATATCTTGTTTTCGATTGCTTTATTTTGATCAAGCAACGCCATAGCTCCGTGACTATACGAAACCCAGAGCCTATGATTTCCCTCTGAGCCTCGCCTTCCGGCTTGGCACTGGCATAAGCCAAGAGAAGGAGAGCTACGCGTATGACTCAGATCGACAACGAAAAGCATCATCTCAAACTTCGCAATTTGACGACTGACGACTACACCGATATCAAAATCATTATGGACAAAGTCTATCCCGGCATCGGTGGGGCTTGGCAGCGCGATGAATATACTTCGATGCTCAAGAATTTCCCGGAAGGGCAGATCTGCATCGATGACAATGGTCAGGTCGTTGCCGCCGCATTTTCAGCCGTAGTCGATTATAAAAAATTCGGAACGGCTCACACATACGAAGAATTTACCGGCAGTTCCTACCTAAAAACGCATAATCCAAATGGCGATGTTCTCTACGGTGTCGATCTTTTCGTGCATCCGGATTTTCGTGACCTCCGTCTGGGCCGTCGCCTCTACGATGCGCGCAAGGATCTTTGTCGTCAGTTGAATCTCAAATCGATCCTCGCGGGTGGCCGTATTCCTCGCTATTTTGAGCACTCCAAAGAACTTTCGCCGCATGAGTATATCGAAAAAGTCTCGCGCAAAGAAATTCATGATCCGATTCTTAGCTTTCAACTCTCAAATGATTTTGAAGTCAAACGACTCCTCAAGAATTATCTGCCCGAAGACGAAGAATCGAAGGGCTACGCGACGCTGCTTGAGTGGAACAACATCTATTTCAGCGAAGAAACCGAACAACTTATCAATCAAAAGAAGACCGTGGTGCGAATCGGTGTCGTGCAATGGCAGATGCGCGAACTCGATGCGCTCGAAGAATTGATGAAGCAGGTCGAATATTTCGTCGATGCCTTGTCCTATTACAAAACCGATTTCATGCTTTTCCCAGAGTTTTTCAACGCCGCGCTTCTTGGGCTCTTCGATCAGAAGAACCAGGTCGAATCCATTCGTAAGCTCGCGGAGTTCACGCCGGCGATCGTTGAGCAGATGGCGGCTCTCTCCCTGAGCTACAACACCAACATTATCGCAGGCAGTATGCCTCTCGTCGAGGATGGCAAACTCTATAACGTTTCTTATGTCTTCCTTCGAGACGGCAGCATTCACACGCAGTATAAAATTCACATTACGCCGGGTGAAAGACGCGTCTGGGCGATGGATGGCGGGGACAAGCTCCAGGTTATCGAGACAGATGTCGGCAAGATAGGCGTCTTAATCTGTTACGACGTCGAGTTTCCGGAGCTGGCCCGACTCCAGGCCGAGCAGGGAATGAAAATTCTGTTTGTGCCCTTCTGGACGGATACCAAGAACGGATTTCTCCGCGTGCAGCGCTGCGCTCAGGCGCGGGCGATCGAAAACGAATGTTACGTGGCGATCAGCGGCAGCGTAGGCAACCTACCTTCGGTCGAGAATGCCGAGATTCAATACGCCCAGTCAGCCGTGTATTCGCCGTCGGACTTCTCCTTTCCGCATGATGCGATCATGGCCGAAACCACACCGAATACCGAGATGACTTTGATTGTCGATGTGGATATGAAGCAGCTTGATACGCTCAGGCAGGAGGGGACGGTGCGCAATCACATGGACCGTCGTCATGATCTCTATCGCATACAGTGGGCCCGGGATCACATTTAATTAATCTTCCGAAGGCCCGGTCTCAGCATCTTCTGTCTGAGCACCGGGCTTTTTGCGACTGCTCGAATAGAGCCAGTCGATATCGGGATTGTGCTCAACTTGGAGTTCTTCCCGCGATGGATCGATTGCATGAATGGCCTTTAAAAATTCACCCAAAGACTTCGCCCGCAAAAGTGTGGGCTCAAAATAGATCGCGGGTAAAGCGCTTCGCAGCGAGTTCCAGATCATTTTTGTGCGACCAAACGCAAAGCGTTCTACCGTCATTTCAAAGGGATCTTTGCCGCCCAGTTCGCGCCAGAGGTCTTCCCACTTCGCTTCATCGGTCCCGCAGGTCGATTGAAAGAGTCCAGCCAAAGCGAGGGCATGAAGGCGATCTTTGTCGTTGTAGGAAAGCTCCATGATCTGCGCAAAGGAGGCCAGAGCGAGGATCAGCGTGCGCAGGCTCAATGTTACAGCCTCTCCGCGGCGAAGTTCTTCAAAGAGCCAGGGATTGCGCAAAGCGCCGCGCCCTATGATGATGCGCTCGATAGTGGGATGCTGAGCTTTCTTCGTGAGCCAGGTTTTGTGACTCAAGACATCGCCCGATGCGACGACGGGATAGGGCAAATTCGTATTTGCATGTTCGATAAGATCCCAGCGCGCCTCGCCATCATAGCGGTCTCTGCGCGTCCGGCCGTGCACGGTTAGCTGCCGAAGCGGAATATCCTTGAGCCCCGTAACAAACTTTTCGAAGAGATTGAGATCGTCAAATCCGGTTCGCATCTTCACGCTAAAGCTCTCGGGCGGAAGCGCGGAGGCTATGGCCGACACGAAACTGAGAAAGGTCTCGTGCTTCTTGAGCAGACTGCTGCCCGCACCGCCGCTAACCGGATTGGGTGAGGGACAACCGCAGTTGAGATCGACAAAGTCTGCGCCTGCGTCGAGAAAGAGTCGCGCCGCCCGGACAAAATCTTCGCTTCTTGACGCCATGACTTGAGGAATTAACCCATAGGGGAGCTGATATCGATTGAGTTCGGGGGCAAAATCCTCGGGAAGCATTCTGGGAAAGCTGTCGGTGGCCCTGAGAAAGGGTGTCCCCATGAAGGCGGGCGCGCTGCATTGGGAAAACCAAAGACGAAAGGGGAAGTCGCTGACGCCTTCCATGGGTGCTAGACCGAATACCACCTTAGCGCTGTCTCTCACTCACGTCTTCCTTGTTATACTACTGTTACGAACCTCGTCCTCGAGGATCAGGAAGCTAACATAGTTTCCCAATGCCCGCTACGCTCTGTCCAGAAGGCTTTGGCGAGCTTCGAAAACTAAAGACTAGTCTTTTTCCTAAAATCGGTCACAATGGCAAGACACAATCGACGATGCGACAAGCAAAACCAATTTGATAAAAATGAAAAAAAATCATGGTAAAAAGGTCTTGACAGTGCGAAGCGTAAGCTCGCTTTATGAAAGAGCAAGACCCAATTGCATGCAAGTCAAATTGGCTCTAAACCTTCGAATCCTGAATGAGGACTTGGATGGCTGGTAAAGGTTTAATTATCACTGAAAAGCCGAGCGTAGCAAAAGATGTAACCGCTGCGCTGGGTGGGTTTGAAGAAAAATCCAAAGGTGAGTACTACGAGAGTGACGACTTCATATGTACCTACGCCGTGGGTCATATCCTTACGTTGCTCGAACCGGAAGACATCAGTAGCGCCTACAAACGCTGGCGCCTGGCTGACCTTCCCATCGTACCGGAAGAGTTTAAAACCAAACCGGTGCCGAAGCAGAAAAACCGCCTCGGCGTCATCAAAAAACTCATTGAACGCAAAGACGTTACTTACTTCGTGAACGCCTGCGATGCGGCGCGTGAAGGTGAACTGATCTTTCGCGAAATCGTAAAATACGTGGGCCTTGTGAAGCCGGTCAAACGGCTTTGGCTCCAATCGATGACGAAGAAGGCTATTCAGGAAGGTTTCAACAATCTTCAGAATGGCGAGAAATATGAGGGCCTCGCGGCGGCTGCTGAATGCCGAGCGAATGCCGACTGGTTGATTGGTATGAACGCAACCCGTGCTCTCACGGTTCGTTTGAAATCCAAGAATCAACGCGGTGTGTCGTGGTCTGCAGGCCGTGTACAGACACCAACCCTGAGTTTGCTCGTCGAACGGGAAATGGAAGTGCTTGAGCACATGCCTCAAGCCTATTGGACGGTTCAGGGTAACTTTGAGATCAACGGTCAGATCTATGACGGTATCTGGTACGATCCCAACTTCGATAAAAAGAACGCGACCCGCGAGCTCAAAGAAGATCGTGTCTTCGGTAAAGCCAAGGCGGAACAGGTTATCGCCAACGTCAAAGGCAAACCGGCACTCGCTTCGGAAGTGCGTAAGCCTTCGACCCGCGCCGCGCCTTTGCTCTTCGATCTGACCTCCTTGCAAAGAACCGCCAACACTCGTTTTGGTTGGTCGGCAACAAGAACTCTAAGAGCCGCGCAGCGCTGCTATGAGATGCATAAAGTTCTCACGTATCCGAGAACGAGTTCGAAAGTCCTCCCTGAGGATTATCGTCCTGAGGTGGAACGTGTTCTGGTTTCCTTTGGTGCCGTTCCTGAATTTGCTCCGCACGCGAAGCATTTGCAAGGTGCCGGACTGCTCAATCAAGACAAGATCTTTAATAACGAAGGCGTCACGGATCACTTTGCGATCATTCCCACTGGCGAAATCCGTGTGATGGAAGGCGACGATCAAAAGCTTTTTGATCTCGTTTCACGCCAGTTCATGGCGGCTTTCTATCCGCCCTCGATCTACGAAGAGGTCGAACGCACAACCGTTGTCGACGGCAATCTCTTCCGCAGTCGTCCCCCCCGCGTGCTTAAATCAGCGGGTTGGGAAGCGGTTTTCGGTAAGGTTCCGGATAACGGCGACAAAGCCTTTGCCGCTCTCGTGGCCGGTAAAGACAAGGCCGAAGGCGTAACCGTTAAGAGCAGTGATGCGATTATCGAGGAACACGAAACCAAGCCACCCGCAAGGATCTCCGAAGCCGGTCTTCTCTCCCTGATGGAAAACGCCGGTCGTCAGATCGAAAACGAAGAACTGAGCCAGGCTCTCCGTGGTGCGGATGGACTTGGAACGGCCGCGACCCGAGCGGATATCATCGAGAACTTAAAGAACCGTGAATATGTGGATGAAGCGCTGAGACCGACGCCGAAAGGGATCCGTCTCATCGATATCCTCCATCGTGTGAAGGCGAGTCGTCTGACTTCGGCCGAACTCACGGGCCAGCTTGAATTGTTTTTGAACGAGGTTGAGGCGGGTCAACGCACAGCTTCGGAATTTATGCTTGAAATCGGGACTTATGCGAAAGACGTTGTCGATCGTACAAGAGATTTCGACTTTGAAGAGATCTATCCGGAAGTCGATGCCCTGGGACCCTGTCCCAATTGTAGTCGACCCGTTTTCGAACGCGCCTGGTTCTACGGCTGTAGCGAGAGCACCAAGCGTTCGGATAAGAAGGCCTGTGACTTCCTGGTCTGGAAAGACTTCAACGGTCGTTACATCAACCCGAACGTCGTGCGTATTCTCATCGAGAAGAAGGCGACACCCGAGCTTGACGGCTTTAAAAACGCGAATGGTAAGTCCTACCGTGCGACCCTGGCCCTTGAGAATGGCAAACTGGTCCGTCAGGTCACCGAAAACAGTGAAGAGACGGTATCGGACACCAATCTGGAAGTCAGCCTGGAGCCGGTAGCAGCTTGTCCCCTTCGTTGCGAAGACGATTGCAAGGTCATGGAGACAGCGCAGGACTTCGCCTGTTCGACCAAAATCAAATCGCGCGAAGCAGGCGACAAACGGGGCGCTGGATTCAGCTTTCCCCGGATGCTCTGCAAGCGCGAACTCAAGAGAAGCGATCTCGTCAACTTCTTGGAGTCTAAAGAAACTCCTATTGTTTACGACTTTATATCCAAAAAAGGCCGTAAGTTCAGTGCGAAGCTGGTGATGGAAAACGACTGGAACGGTTTCCGCTTTGAGTTCCCACCACGCGGGAAGAAAGTGGCAGCGGTTGAGGCTGAGGCTGAAACTGTTGTGGAAGGCGTCGCAGCCATTGTCGATCCTGCTACAAGCGAAGTGAGTGTCGCCGTCGAGTCCTGATCTTGGGCTAAGTCTATGGAACCCTATAAAAACAGCCTCGCGAGTAATTGCGAGGCTGTTTTTTATCTGAGTCATGCAAAAACGGATGAATTTTACTCAGCACATCAGAATGAGTTACCAAAATCGCCGTATCTCGTGGCGTATATGCAGCTTTTACGCACTATAACCCACTGAAATTAACAACCTATTTCCCATGTATTTTTGTCACAAAAGAAAACTCGTACATAAAATTCTTCCGTTTTTATCAAGTTGGCGAGAAACGGCTTTCGCGTTGCGCCCTTCAGGGGAACCTTCCTCAGAATTCAAAGTCGAACCCATTGGTTTGATGCAGAATATTGCTAATAGATGTCTATGTGGCATGGAATGTATTGTATAAAACACTGCACATTGCGAGTACAGCTATGAAGAAGATCTCACTTCTCGTCATTAACGATCACCCCGTTGTCCGTGAAGGACTGACCCAAGTGCTTGATCGCTTTGAAGAACTCCAGGTTCTTTCCAGTGGTCCCTCCTCCTATCAGGTGAAAGAGTTGGTGCAACGCCTTCAGCCCGAAATCCTCCTAATGGACATCCAATCGATGGCCTCCATCTATCAGATGGCGACTGAGGCTCAGAGTATTAAACCTGATCTTCACATCGTACTTACCAGTTCACTGCCTCTCCCCGAGTATCAACGAATCGCGGAACGTATCGGCGCCAAAGGCCTTATGTCTGCTTTCGATGATCCAGAACAAATGCTAGCCGGATTGAAAAGCGTTAGCGAAGGCGCCTTGTTCTTTCACAACAACGGAATTATCCGTACATTGGTGCAAAAACACCGTGATGGAATCAACGGACGTCTGGAGCATCCCCTTAGCCCGCGCGAAGTCGATGTCCTGTGCTGTGTCGCTCAGGCCATGACAGCCAAAGAAATCGCTCTTGATCTTCAGATCAGCGTGAAGACCGTCGATCGTCACAAAGCGAACATCATGAACAAACTCAACATGCGTTCCCAGATCGAACTCGCTCGTTACGCAATCCGTAACGGCTTTGTTGAAGTTTGAGCAACCAGCTCTATCCAAATCCTTAAGTGGGAAAGCATAGAAATTGAGAAAAATAAAAGCATGTCTGAGAACCAGACATGCTTTTATTTTTTAGAGAGGTCTTAGATTTAAAGACTTATTTTAAGAAAACTTAGTCGTGAAACTCTTTCGAAGCGTTGGTGTTTTTCAGATCAGCCATGAGTTGGTTGATTTTTTCCAGGCTTGAGCGGATGCGTTGCATACGATCACCGAAATCATCCGTTGTAGACTCTTGGCTTTTCAAGTGTGGGCTGCCCTTAACTTTGCCATCGATATGGCTAACATGAAGGGGAGTGCGACCACGACCAATTTGAGTTTCAAGTTCACGAGTACGTTTAAAGTTCTTCAAATCAACAACATTCGACGATTTATCATTCGAGTTCATAACAGCAACCTCAGCAACAGCGGTGGAACAACAGCAATAGGAACAACAGCAACAGGGAGAGAAAGAGGTATCGAACAGAACAGTATAGATACAGTCAACGAGTCGACTGTTAATCTCAGAACTTAGTGTTTCAAGCGATAAGATCGAATAACGCCTTTATTAGCTTTGTCACGATCCGTTTGTGAGCGATTCACATTCTCGGAATTGCGTTTCATGATCGAACCCCAATCAAAGTCAGCCGGTGCAGCAGGGGCTGGAGTTGAGCTGTTTTGATCTGGTGCTTGGGAACCTTGGGTTTTGATCGAGATGACCTTAGTTTCACGCTCATTTCTAGTTTCCATTTCAACCTCCAGGCGACATCAATTAGTTATTCAATTTCAGATTGGAACTACGACCTGCCTTATGTAAAGCAAGCCCCGTGCCAAGTCTGGGACCAGTGTGATTGCGATTTCGATTTTGAATGAGTCAAGAATATCAACGTTGGGTTTCCCTAATTTGATACGATATCCGCTGGACGTTATGACAGTGCTGGATTTGGTGTCAAGTTTCTTTTCAATACAAAACAGCGTGCGCAACAGGGACTTAGAGACAGGACCGACCATTGAATTGACAGGACAGCTTTAAAAAATCCAGTTATCATCATTAGAACAAATCAAAACCTCTGTAAAGAGAAGCTATTTGCCTAGCAATCAGTTTCCTCAAACTCCTCAAGGGGGTACGCAGATATGCAAGATATTTCGAAAGAAATTCATGTTCTTATGCGGCGCCGCGAAGCCCTGGTTGAGGCATTTTACCGAGGTTACGACCCGAGCAGACTTTGGACAGAGTGGGATCTGGCGGAACATAAGTCTAAGAGAACACTGTCGGGCGAAGGTCGACACTTCCGAAGTTATCGGATCCCCAGTTCAGGATCGGGAATCGACCTGGCCCTCAACGTGGCCAAGCCTTGTTTCTATAAAGCCGGTCCTCAGGACGTCCGTAACTGGGTAAAGGCCTGCAAGAGCGTCCGTAAACTCCAGCATCCGCTCCTGCCGCCCTTCGAAATACTCGAAGGGATCGACGATCTTCTGCTTTTTGTTATGCCCTATTGCGAAGAGGCCCTGAGCCTCAGCGAGCAGAACTCAACAAAGATGGCCGCACAGATTGAAAGTTTGAGGCAATTGCTCGAAAGCGAGGGATTTATCATGGATGACTACTGGCAGCTTCGAACCTGTCGTGGTTATCCCTTTGTCATCGATTTTTCAGAACTTAAAGAAAAGCCCGGGAGTTTAAAAAAGGCCCCCAGGCTTCGATAGGTCCTATTAAGAGACAACCTGCATAAGATCCGGGAGGTTCCGGTAAAGGCCGTTGTAGTCGAGTCCGTAGCCCACCACAAACTCCTTCGATATTTCAAAGCCCACGTAGTCAATCGTCATGGGTACTTTGTGCGCTTCCGGCTTCGACAGGAGGCAGGCAACCTTGAGGCTGCGCGGCTTGCGCAGTTCGAAAACTTTCGTCAGGTAATCAATCGTCGTACCCGTATCGATGATGTCTTCGACCAGGATGATGTCCTGGCCTTCCATATCCTTCGTTAAATCGGTCTGGATTCGGACCTGGCCGGTTGAATGCATGCCTTCGTAGCTGGAGACACCGATAAATTCGATTTCACAGTCGAGATCGATCGCGCGGGCCAAATCTGCAAGAAAAATGAACGAGCCTTTGAGAACGCCAACTAGAGTGATTTTGCGGCCTCTGTATTCGCGGCTTATCTCCGCTCCCAGAGCCTTGATGCGTTCCTGGAGTTGCGAGGCAGGTATAAGTGGACGCATGGCTAGATCTGACATGGTAAGGCCCTTTATTAGCGTTCAAGCTTGCCATCTAAGCCGAAAAAATTGCTTGTGGCTAGAATAAAGAGGGGCCCATCCTCAAGACTGTCGATTTCGCGGGTGAGGAGTTCAATCCTGAGCCAGCGGCTGGTCGATTTCAAAGCCAGTTTTACCGTGACTTCGTTTTCAAAACGGTCACCCAGGGTAAAGCCTTCCTCGCTGAGCTTTTCATCCTGATCATAGATACGTACGACGACGTCCCGTTTCTGCAAATCCGAGGTTCGGATGCCGAGTTGGATTTGGTTGTCGAAAGCATGAATGGCCGGAATGAGGAGTTCGCTGCGGAAGCCCAGCGTGTAGCGGCCCTCCTTCAGATCATCGATCACCTGAGCCGTCTCAAGCTTTTGACTGCGTTTTACCCGTGGCAGGTAGAGGGCCGGGACACCCGCGGCAACGAGTGATCCGCTGAAGGAGGCTGCGGCGATACGAACAGCCCGGTTCTGCTTTTGCTGCAGACGATTCGCCACCTGCAAAAGATCCTCGCTCAATTCCGGTTGTTGACAGCCGAAGACTTCCAGGACATCAGGCTTAAGGCTTTGAACGATCCAGTTGTATTCGGCCAGTTGAAAGCCCGGAGGCGGACAGTCGAGGACCAGGCTCGCGCCTTTATCCTGCTGACGGACGAATTCACTAAAATGTGTGAGTGTGCTACGATCTGGTTTTTCGTGCACAAAGGCATTCCAGGCTTTTTCCATCTTAGCTGAGCTGGGAAAGCTGCGCATGGAAAGTCCGAGTTCGGAATCGTAAGCGGCCAGCATGGGAATGGCGAGAAGCGGATCTCTGTCCTTGGGCTTTTCGCTGCTGGTGATCACCCGTATGCCGGTCGCTGCAATCTGTTGTTCAGGAACCGCCGCGCGATCGATGCTGATGCTGGCGCGCACGGAAAAATCGGGGGCCGATTTTGGTTCCAGGCATTCGATGTTGGTTTTGCGGTCGACCAGCACGGTCAACCTTTGATCGCAATAGATCTGGTAGCCATCGTTTATACGCAAATGATAATCGCCGGCCGGCAGCGACATCTGTAGGGGCCATCGGACCTGGAGTATTGTATTCGGGCTGAGGATTCGATCGCTATCGGCGTCGCTGACCCAAGCATGCAAGCTTTTACCATCCTTCTGCACGGCGCTGCGTATTTCCAGAAAGGCCGCTTCACTCGGTTTGAGGTTGATCTGCAGGGAGCCCTTGCGCATCGGCGGGAGTACGATAGGGCTTTGCACCTTGGCGGACAGTTCAATCTTTTGCAAGACGCCTTCGGCATCGGCGAAGAGTAGAACAAGTTTTTCCTTGGCGGCGATGGGGAGATCGAGGGTTTCCCCTTCGCGAATGGGAACGAGGCTGCGAAAGCCCTCTTTGTTATAGACCATGGCCGCCTGCCAGAGTGCGGTTTCACCTTTTTTCGCGGCAGGCGATGAGAGTTTTCGGCTGTTGCTGGGCACATTGGAGGCTTTGCAGTTCGCGGCCTTCGTATAGCAGGCACTGAGGGTCTGCACGAGTTCCACCTGTTTCAGGAGAGCATCGCGTGCCAGAAGGATTTTAAAGCCGGGAGATGAGGGTGCGGCTTCGAGATAGCTGAAGCTCTCATCCTGCTTGAGAGTAAAGGGCTGCTCACCGACGATGGAAACCGCATGCGGAAGGAGGCTGCTAGTGAGTCCCGCGACCTGAGTCCCTTTGAAAGGAATGCTGTGATCCTCACCGCTGCCCCGGCCCACCCGAAGGCTCCAGGGTATCTTGGCGACTGTCCCAACGGCTTTGACCTTTACATCGATGCGAGCCTGATCCGGCTGAATGCTAAGGATCAACTGGGCGTCGGCCGCGCCTGAGTTCTTTTGGCGAAAGAAGGCGTGAATTGTAACCGGGCCGCTGCCGTTTCCATTTCCATTGCCTGTTTCCTGCACGATATCCTGACCGATCAGTTGCAAGGCGTCGCCTGGCTTGCCAAGCATTTTGATTTCCAGACTGGGAAGCCAGGGAATCGCCAGCCACTCCTTGTTTTCGCGGCGATAGACTTTGCTCACGAGCGCAAAGTAGTTCTGTCCTGTACTTAAAGGCGGAGCAGCAGGAAGGAGTACTTGTGTATCCGCATTTGCCAGCATGAGTTGACCGATATGCTTCTTCAAATGCGCATAGCGTTTTGCTTCTTCGGCTTTAACAAGCGTGACCATAACGCTTTGATCTTTAATCGCCACTTTTTCTTGAATTGCTGTCGCAAACGTTTTCGGAGACGTTGGTGTAGTGCACGCTCCAAGAAAGACACAGCCGATAAGAAGTCGTTTCAACGTTTTGCGCTCCAAGGAAATTACCGGTAAAATCGCGCTTGTTTTGCTTGACATTTCCCAGTGATTTTGCAATATTTTCTAGTCTTTATGTCGACCGACATACGCGTTTCCGTGTAAATGAGTATAAAGGGGCCCTTGCTCATGACGCAAGAAATCGAGACGGAATTTCAGTCCAACAAGATCAAGCGTCTTCCTCCCTCAGTCGTAAAAGATATCGAACTCAAGAACCACGCCCGTCGCCTGGCAAATCTTTCGGCTATCAAAATCAAAGTGAGGACCTGCATCACCTGCGGCGTCCTTTTCGAATCAGCGGGCAATCGAACCTGCGGATGCAATACCCGAAGCACCGGCTACATCGCGGGGCGAGAGATCATCTAACATCACTTTATGCCGATTTTATAGAGCAAGGTCCATCTTACTGAAATGTAAGAAGGACTTCTTTATTTTTGTGCCGATACCAATTCGTGAAGCAGAGCGAGGTTAGCCTTGGGTATCAGATGGAGTCGCGAGCCTTACACCGTGACTTATTATAAAGATGGGGAAAAACAAACGATTCGGAGGCGACCGCCCCCGAAGCTCCATGAGGCTTTGCCGGATGATACCGTGAAACTTACGCAAGGTAAGAACGACGACTGGAAAGAGGGCGAGTCCTATAAGGTTAAATCGATCCAGCAGCGCAGTCCAAATGTACTTCAGTTGGAAAACGAAGATGGTTTGACGACCTTTGTCGACTACTATGATATGAAGCTTGAAACCAAGCCTGAGGATCGATTGCCGCCGGGTGTCGAAAGCAAGTTTGATCTGCCGGTCAACAATAAATACCTGCTTTGGCCTTAGAACCGCTTCTTAGAATCGCAGAACGAAAAAACCCGATGAAAGATTCATCGGGTTTTTTCGTTTTAGTCTGTATTTTCTGCTTCGGCGCTTAATCTGCGCAGGAGCCATCGGTTGGGCCAGGGCCACCGGTCTTATCGAAGCCGGTCAGGAAGAGGTCGGTGTTAGACCAGTTCATAAACGTTCCGTCGCTGGCGTAAGCCATGGCGCGGATAAACTGCTGGCCGTTGCGGTTGGGGCCTTCGTCAAAGAAATTGACGTCGACCGTTTTTTTGTCGACCGAACGGAGGAAAAGAGTCTGGAGTGTGGTCCAAACGGTTTTGCCCGAGGAGCAGCGTTCAAGGCGTTGAACTTCGAGCTTCGCGGTGCCTTTCACAAAAGAAAAAGTGATTGGTATATTGCTGCCGGCCGCAAACTCATGCGCTTTGCCAGGGAGTGTTGCGCCGACTTCTCCGCTCACGTTCAAGGGATTTTTAATGATGCTGCCGAAGATCGAAGCATCAAAGTCGGGGATGTCACCATATTGAAAGTGGGCATGGAGGCTGGGATCTGCGAATACAACGCCTGTTCCGTTCGCTGCGCAACTTTCCGCCGTCATCGTCGCGTTCTCTTTGGGGAGGATTTGGCAGAGCCCTTGAATAACTTTGCCGAGGTTAACGAGTTGTTCTTTGGTGTACCAGTTGGGATTGATTTGCTTGCGTTCACTGTTGATGTAACGACCAGAGTTGCCAACGAGCATGATGACGATCGCGTCGCTGATGGTTACGGTTTGGCCCTGCTCATTCAGTTGTTTGACCGGAACTGCATGCTGAAGGATTTTTACCGGCTTGGGCAGGACGCTTGAATCCGGAGCGATCACGTAGTGGGCCTGCATCTGAACAGGATTGGTTGTATCGAGTTGAGAAGCGAGGCAATTGGAGAGTGTGAAAGGGCAGTGGATGACCTGAATGCGACGGGGACGGTTTTGAACCGTGATCTCGTTGTAGTAGCTCATTTGAAGATAGTCGACGAAATAGAGCTCGCTCGTCTGAGTGTCGAGTTGAAGATTGGCTTGGATGGTTGGAGAAAAGCTGCTGATTTCCAGAGTGGTTAGGCGTGGCTTGAGTTCAAGACGCTCATCACTGTTGGGATCTTGCCAGATGAAGCCTTTGTTGAGGGTCTTCATCAATTCCATCGCAAACAGAATCTGCAGGTTCTTGGGCGACGAAGCCTCGGGATAATGCATGCGCGCAAGCTGCCAGATCCAGTCATAAGCATCATCAGGCTTGGCCAGCGAAAGAGGGAGATCAAGGTGGGCTTGGGTGAGCTTGCTGCGAACCCACGTGCCGTAAGCGGCTATTTGAACAGGTAGGGTGCCGCTTTCCGCAGAATCATCAAGACCGAGAGTTGCGCGCGGCAGACCGAAGGCAGTTTCCGCCAGCTTTGGACCGATCGTCGCATCGTTTGCATAAATATTGCGACTTGCTTCGGCTGAAAGGCCCGATTCTTTGAAGACGACAGCGGCGAGGATTTCGAGTGGGATCGCCTGAGTTTGTGCGGTTGTATTGAGCGCGGCTTGAACCGGCGGTAACGCAATGGGAGCTTCGGCACTTTTGCTATTGCTTCCGCAATTCGTGACACTGAACGCTAAACATAGCGCCAGTCCGCATGCGCGTAATGTAGATTGGCTTTGCATGAACGTCTCCTTGGCATTTTTATCCATTATAGCGCATGTCAGGAAGGGGGGTATAAACTGCCCAACGAAAAAAAGCCTTGCTAGTGATATTGAGATCTATTATCAATATTAATAGAAAGTCTCTGACACTCTTCTGAAAAACCTCATGTTATCGAATCATGCGCTTTTAGAGAGATAAGGACGAAAACGACTGACGTACGGTCTATAAATAAGGCCATGGGGGACTCCTTCAAATACGAGGGAGTCCTTTTTTTTCCAAAATTGAGCGGGTCTGTGAAGATCAGCAACTTTCGAATCACAGCCAATCCCGTGGCTTTAAAGGAAGCCAAGAATAAAACCTCTTGTCCCAGCGAAGAAAACGTCAGTCCCGCGATTCGCAGCTTCTGTCAGTCTTAAGACTTCGCTCGAGTGAGTCGATATTCGAATCACTGCGAACGCCCTCTAGCAGGGTGATCTTTGCTCGCAACCGATAAACGACCTATAAAAAAGCTGTTCCCTTGAACCGCCTCGATCTTCTTCAATCGTGTCCGCTCCGCGTCGTCGATTGGATCGGAAAATGCCCATTCTTCGAGCATTTTTAGATTTTCTTCGTTGACTATGTGGAATTGTGGGTAGCGGGCGTCCATATAAAAGTAGATACGGGCAATATCACCTCGAACCTCTGGCCTCGGTTCCGTCTTATTCGCGAAGCGTTCGAAATCGCAGCGACCGAATTCTCTCGGCTCTCCTGGAACGTCGCCATAACTCGTGTCACCTCGAACGCGATTCAGTTCACCCACGGAGGGTTGAAGGTTATACATATCCCCTTCAATCTGCCGAAACACAGGCGAAGCCTTGCGAGCGCACTCACGTCCCTTACGGCTTCGGCCCGTGCAGCTAGGGTCCCCTTTGCGCCACTCAGCAAACTGTCGACCATAAAAACTCGCTGGAACCACGTGTTCCCATTCGATGCGTTGAGCGCGCGCTGAGTTGGATTTCAGGCCGCAGGAACCAGGGTCAACGTTTGGTTTGCGCGTAAAATCATAGGAGCAATCACAGTAAAATTCTCGGCCTCGACCGAATAATTTTCTGAGTTCGTTTTTCGCCGCATCAAAATCATGAATACGGCTTTTTGGAAGTTGCAGTTCATCTCGAGATAACGAAGGGCTTGCAGCGGGAGGTGTTGCAGGCTCTTGCGACTGATGGGTCTTGTGGGTTCGTCTTTCATTATCTACTATCGAGTCATCGGAACTCGGAATGATCTGTGGCCATTGGCGTAGTATCAGAACCAGTAAAACTGCGAATAAGCTGATCCATAGGCTGTTACTTTTTCTCTTCTTATTTCGCATCAATAGTTCCCTCAAATCTGGCGCGATCAGCGAATGCTACAGGACCTGAGCCGTTCTGTAAAAAGACTTTTGACTCTAAGTGACACTGCGAACAGACTTATTCACAGCAGTGCCCAATTGACCTTTAGCGCGTTTCGATAGGATTTAGGGGCTCACTCAGCACACGTTTTTAAAGCTAAAATAGTATTTTTGTAAAAATAATTGGTAGCAAACGACAAAATTTAATTGCATTTCTTGACGGCAAATGTGACTTTTCCTGAGGAGAATCATCCACTACATAGTGCTTGCCGCCCTACTGTGAGGAAGCAGAAGTTAATGGATATCGAAACTATAAATCTACGTTTGCCTCCTGAGCCGTTTATGAAAAGTTCTAAGGGTCTTCGTTTCCTAGACGAGTATTTCGTATGGATCGCAGTTGTACTGTCGGTCGTGGCTCACCTAGGAACCCTGCTGATACTTCAGCGGGACAGTGTTGCCGTGCCTCAAGTCGAGGTGAAGAAATCTGTTGTGAAAGTGCGTATCTTCGCCAATCCGAATGGCAATCCCAACGCATCGGCTAAAGCTGTAGAGGTTGCAAAACCGAAACCTGACATCAAGCCAAAACCGAAACCCGATCACAAAGTGATCAACACCAAGCCTGTCGATAAGGACACTCCCCAAGAGACCGTTCCTCAGGAAACAGCCGGACCTCAAAGCTTTGGTGACGATAAAACGGGTGGTGTTGTCGGCGAAGGGTTTAGTACGACAGATGGTCAAGGTGATGCTGGTGTGACAGCCAATGCGGAACCGATCGACCGGGTTGAACCTCTCTTCCCTAAAGAAGCGGCGATCAAAGGCCTCGAAGGTTATGTGCTCTTGCGCTTTGACATCAATGAAGAAGGTAAGGCGGAGAACATCGAAGTTCTGAAATCAGAGCCTCGCAACATGTTCGAAAAAGAAGCGAAGAATGCTGTTCGCAAATGGCGCTACGCACCTCGTATGGTGGGCGGTGTCGCTGCTAAAATGGTCGGCAAGGAAGTTCGTTTCGACTTCAAGTTGCCTCCAGGTTGATTTAAGCCAACTCGGGGATATAGTCGTCCCTTAGTGAATCTTATTGTTTTAACTTTTACGGATGAAAGGAACGAGGTTCCATGGGCACTCAAGGACACGGTTTCAATATTGTTAACGAACTTTTGAATATGACATTGCTTGGAACAGAGTGGATCCTCTGGCTTCTGATTGTTCTCAGCATCGTCTCCGTTGCGATCGGTTTTGAACGTCTTTGGTACTTTACTCGCCAAAGAGGTCTCGACAAAGAAACGATCGAACAAATCTACCGTGGCCTCAAAGCGAGAGATTTTCAAGCCGTTGCCGAAATCTGCAACAAGCATCCAATGAGCCTCGAAGCAAGCATCACACTTGAAGGTATCGAACACCGGGACAACGGACTCAGCTCTATGCAGGAAGCGATGCACGCCTTTCTCCTTCGCAAACGTAAATATCTGGACCGCGGTCTTGTGGTTCTGTCGACTCTCGGTAACAACGCTCCCTTCATCGGCCTCTTCGGTACCGTTTTGGGTATTATCAAAGCGTTCCACGATTTGGGTTCCAACCCAGCCGGTGGTGCGACAGTTGTTATGGCCGGTATTTCGGAAGCTCTTGTTGCGACAGCGGTTGGCCTCCTTGTAGCTATCCCTGCTGTAATCGCATTCAACTACTTCCAGCGTCAGATCAAAGTCTTGACTACAGACTGCCAAGCGATGGTTAACACGCTTGCAGCTGGCGTCGGCGAAGACTTTCGCTCAGTTCAATCTTAAGGTTTGAAGAGGTTAGCGATGGCTGGTGGTGGTTTTTCTGATAATGACGACGAAGGCATCTCGGGTATTAACGTTACCCCCCTCGTTGACATCATGCTCGTGCTTTTGATTATTTTCATGGTGACTGCGACTTTCATTGCCAACAAAGCATTGGACCTCAAGTTACCTGAAGCGGAATCATCTCAACCGGTGAATCCCAACGATAAGCCGATGAATTTTGCACTCGATAAAGAAGGCAAACTTTACCTCGACGGTACAGTTATCACTCTTGATCAGGTGGCAGGCAAGATCGCAGAAGAGAAAGTGAAGAGGCCTGGCGTTGCTCTCGCGGCGACGATCAGCGCGGATGCGACCACTCCTTACGCTCTTGTGATCAAGATCATCGACGTGATTCGTAAGAACGAAATTCAAGATTTCGCTCTCACCACGGATCCTACTACGACGCCGCCAACTCCGGCTCCGTAACTTACGCTAGATGTTCAAAAGGCCTGTTCCTCGCGGATCAGGCCTTTTTTTGTGTCTTTTAACTTCGACAAAAATCTGCAGTTTCATTCAGAGTAATTGCTTCTTGAGCCACTCGATAAAGTCGGGCGTGGCGCGAATGAGAATGTCGGTTCCCTCGTCTTCAAAGCTTTCGCTGAGAACACGTGACTTCTCGTGAATGGGGCCTGTGAGATTGCCTTTGGAGTAGGGGATCAGGAACTTCTCTTCAACCATATCGCGTTCAAAGTAACCCAGGACGAGGTCCCGCACGCGTTTGATATCTTCCGGTTTGCGGGTCGATATCATGATGGCTTGCGGGTATTCCATTCGCAGAGTTTTGATCTGAATGTCCGTAAGCTGATCGACCTTGTTCAGAATAATGAATTGATCCTGTTCGTCGGCACCGATCTCTTTCAAAACGGTGCGTGTGACTTCAAGCTGGGAACGGAAGTTTGGATCCGATGCATCCACAGTGAAAAGCAGGAGAGATGCGTTAAGCGCTTCATCCAGGGTCGAACGAAATGAAGCGACGAGATCATGAGGAAGCTTTTTAATGAAGCCGACGGTGTCAGAGATCAAAACGCGGGGAAATGATTCGGGATGCATGACACGCACTGTGGTGTCGAGCGTTGCAAAGAGTTTGTCGGCAATTAGGACGTCGCTGCCTGTGAGGGCGCGCATCAAAGACGATTTGCCGGCGTTGGTGTAGCCGACGAGAGCCACACAAGGCGATTCCCTGCGGCCCGAGCGACGATTGCTCTGTTCGTTGTGGATGGCATCAAGCTGCTTTTTGAGTTCCGCGATACGATCGCGTATCCTGCGTTTGTCGAGTTCGTGCGCGCTTTCCCCTGAACCTTTGGATCCGATGCCACCGCCCTGACGGTCGCCACCGACATTCGACAGACGAAGGCGTGGGGCGAGGTAACCGAGTTTGGCGATCTCGACCTGAAGGCGAGCTTCGCGACTCTTCGCATGGCGACTAAAGATCTCGAGGATGACGCCGGTTCGATCGAGAACTTCAACACCAGTTGAGTCCTCGAGGTTTTTCAATTGAGTCGGGCTAAGCTCATGATCGAAGATAACGATGTTCGCCTTGGGCTTATTCGTGAAGCTGCCGACTTCGATTGCCATGTCTTCATCGAATTCATCAAACTCTTCAAAGCCGTCGTCTTCAAAGTTGTCGTCTTGGCTCGCTTCGGCTCCTGGCTTTCTAAAACGTTCAATAACGCCGCGGCCCCCGGTATATTCCGCCAACTCCTTGAGTTTGCCTGATCCGAGAATTGCCGCGGTGGACGCTGCTTTCCGCTTCTGCGAAATGCGACCAACGATTTCAAAACCGAGGGTTTCGGTCAAGCGACCCAATTCGTCCATGGCACCCTTATGTTCCTCGTCGGAGACTCCGGGAAGCTGTAGGGCGACCAGAACGGCCTTGGATTTTTTTTCTAACAGATCATGAGCACTCATAGGGCCTCGTAACGATACATGAGCCACGAAAAGCTAAGGAGAATCGCGGCGGGGAGTCGGAAGCAGAAAGGCTGATGAAAACCTCGCATTATCGCCGGATTTGTAGCATCGATAGGTCAGGGAAACAATGGGCTGAAATGGCTGACTGGCCTCGGAACACTTAGGTCCGAGGCCCAGGCGAAACTAGGAATAAGTGGGAGTCGGTAATTCGCTTTCAGGACCCTGTGACGGACTGATTGAAGCATTATCGACCGTCGTCGCCCCATTCAGGTGTTTTTTGACCACTGTTTTCCCAAGAATGTTGACGAGCCAGATCCTCTCGATAATGGGATAGGAGGCCACCAGCGGGAGGATGACAATGGCCCCAATGATTCCCCCAATTGTTCCGGCCGCGAGCAAGGATACGAGCACCACGAGATCGGAGAGGCGCAAGCGATTGCCATAAATCTTGGGGATGAGAAAATAATTTTCAATCGCATGGTAAAGCACATAAAGTCCCGCGACGAGAAGGCCAGTAAAGGGCGAAACCGTCATGGCGAGAAGAACAGCAGGAATACCCGAAAGGAAAACGCCAAGGACGGGTAGAATGTCGAATAGTCCGGCGATTGTTGCCAGCATGATGGCCGCAGGGACATTGAGGAGGCTTAGGACGACGAAGGCATAGAGGCCGCAGATCAAACAGGTGATCCCCTGACCGCCGACGTAGGCCGCTATGACTTTGGAGGTCTCCGCAGCCGTGAGCTTGAGTTTTTCGCTGCACTCGGTCGAGAAAAAGGCCAGGAACCAATGCAAAGCTCTGGGTCCATCGGTGAGGAGATAAATCGTGAAAATAAAGATCAGAAAGAGTTCAGCCACCCATCCAATAGCAACCTGTCCCACTGAAACCAGAGGCTCAGCAATCTTGCTCCCATCCAAACGCTGAAGCTGCTGCATCGTATCAAGGGCCAAAGTGTGGAGAGGTCCAGTGGCGGGGATATGCGAAAGCAGGGATGCTTTAAGGTTGGGGAAGTTTTGCACGAGCAGACTGCTCTGCTCAAAGAGCGGAGGTAACACCATGGTCGTGATGAGGGCTGTAACCAGCATGATTCCAGCCACAACCGTGCTCACGCCGACCCAACCGGGCAAGCCGCGTTTATTCATGAAAACTAAAATAGGATAGAGAGAGACCGCCAGCATCGTCGCTAGGAACAGTGTGACGACGATCGGCATCAAAAGTAAGAGGATATAAACGAGAAGAGCCGTGCCCAGGACCTTAAAGATCGTAGTCGCTGGAATGTGCAGTTCGATCTTGATTTTCTGTGCATCAGTATCCACCGGACTTTTCCCAACAGTCTTGCGGGGAGTTTTGCCTGCTCCCGAGTCCAAAATAACTTTCACGATATTTTCCCTTAAATGGGGTTGCAGCATCGGGCAAACAAGCCGTTCTTCCTCAGCGACTCATAGCATGAGACTTGGCAGACGGGTCGAAATTATGCTGGCATTTGACCCGGTTAGAGCCGGATAAAGGTGAGCGAACGCAGGGGTTTAGAAACTATTTTGAGGAAAATTTGGAAAGGCGCGACCCAGGGGCGAAGGCCTGTCGGGTGGTGCCCGGCAGGCTACGAATCGGTCGGCTTAAATCAGGCCGCACTGCCTGACAGTATTTGGGCAAACCACTTGATCGGACTGAAGATCGCCGGACAGGTGGTGTGGGTAAAAGGATGGCTTATGTCCATGCTGGGGATCAGAATCGCTTCAACCGGTGCTCCGAGATTTTTGAAAGTTGTGGCAGTTTTTTCGGTTACGGCTACTGGTATCTGTTCATCGTCGACGCAATGATAAAAGCGAGTCGGGGAGGACGGCACCCACGGTCCTGCGACGAGGCTTTGGCTTTTAAGAAGCTTGTGGATTTTCTTGCTCACATCGAGAGTTGGGTGTGCGCCGACAAAGTCCGTTATGAAATCGGCTTTGAACAATGCGTTGGTGTCGCTCGGCAGGATCTTGAATATTTCTTGGAGACTATGGCTTCCGTTCAAAGCATCGCTGACGGTTGCTTCGCTTGGAACAAAGATTTCCGATAGCGGAAGGGTGTCATTTGCCAGCCAGTGGTTATAAGAAAGCATCAGAAAAGGAATGTTACCGGGATTGATCTTGGGCTTTTGGGCCGTCAGAGTACCTGTGTAATCGACGTCATAAGGTCCCGCCGAAGCCGAGGACGCGGCGATGGTGAACTCTCCTTCGCTGTCGGTTTCAATCGCTTTTTGAAGGGCTAGAGTCGCGTAGCCGCCCTCCGAATAACCTTTCAAAAAGAGAGGCCCAAGATTGAGCTTGGTCGTCGATGCAAACTCACGTGTTGCGCGCAGCATGTCGAGCAAGGGTGCTACGTAGCCGGCCTCAATGATATAAGGATGAAGGAGGTCAGCGGAATCCCCGTATCCAAGATAGTCAGGAACGACTGTGAGGAAGCCCTGTGACGCTTCGGCTAGACCTTCGCCCGGTGCGAGCGAGGGGGCTTCCGATTTGGCAAGGATGGTTCCGTGTTGAAGAGAAATCCAGGGAAAGACGGGGCTTTGTGTGTCGGGCAGGATGATCACGCCCGAGGCTTTCACAGCCGATTGGTCGGGAGCCAAGGTGTTGTAGCTTAAACGATAAATCTTAACGCCGTTACGAGGTACGATGCCATAGGAAGCAAGTTTTTGCGTGAGGTTCGCTTGGTCGATTTGAGCGATAAGCATGGAAGAGACAAGCACCGCGACCGGCTCTTCCACGTAACCCAAGGCCTGCGACATAGTCTTTTGATCGGCACAGCCTAAAGTGAATGTGGCAGCGAGGCAGCTTGAGACGAGAATGCGAGGCATGAATTTCATGGCGCTTCCTTTAAGAGTTTTAAACTGGATTCGTAATAGTGGAAGCTTTGCCTTAAGTCTAGAAAAAGCTAGGCGAAATACGATTGAGGATCGACGCTCAATAATTGAGTCTGAGGAAGTTTTGCTCGAAATTCCGAATCGCCATTCTTCAATGCTTCGAACGGATTCATCGTCCCGGTCGGAAGGCTGCCAAACTATGTCGGGGCGCTGCGAAGCGATGTAAACCGCATGCTGACGAGTGCCACTGGCGATTTCCAGGACCTTTGCCCGTTCAGGAAGAAAGGGGCAAGCAACAGTCAATAAAATATCTTGACGAACCTGTCTTTTGCGCTTATCCATGCCTAGTAAAGTGCTGTTAATAATACATATTATGGACCATTTATGTATATT
>JACMPP010000164.1 GCA_014377445.1 Oligoflexus sp. | reverse complement strand
ATAACGCTCAGCGCTTTAATCACGGTCAGGGCTTTGTTGTCGGCCATCAGTGGACCAACATCGTGGTGAATATCAATGGACGCATTATTCCGCTGCCTCCAATTGCATTTTTGTCAAAGAATGAATGCAAGCGGCGCGGCATAGCATACGAAACTGAGCATGATCGACTGATAGTATATCTTGAGGAGTTGAATCTTGCTGCTATTGTCGGAAGCTACGAGGCCGAGGAAGTCGTCGTGCTCATCTCCAAGTCCGTTAGCCAATTCAAAAATGAATCGAGTATCGGAACAGACATTTCTTGTCTAATTTTCAGTATCTCATCGGGTGGCCTGCCCTTAATTTTGGCTTCTATGAAATAGAGTTTTTTGATGAAATTCAAGACTGCGGTAGCGATGATTTTCGTGTCACTTTTGACTTCTTTTTTTGCGGTTTTCTCAGCATGCCAGAATTTTTTTCGCACATGAGCCATGCAGCCGGCAAGTATGTAACCAAGAATGGGAAAGAGCGAATCATAGACCCCCCTGTTTCAGGAAAGTTGTCGCAAAGCCAAAAGAGAAGTTGAGGAGATGAATTCTAGGAACTTGGCCAATGACACTTCCAAAGATGGAGACGGGCAAAATAACAAGCCCGTAAGTCGTTCGCATTCCACTTCAATCGCCTATTCCCACCGATGCTAAGCTTCAATACCGCGCTACTGGCGGTGGTGGCTGGACAGATATGAATAGTGATGTGACGTTGACGAGTGGAAGCTATGATTTTCAGGTTTTAGGCTCAGGCATTGTTTTGAATGCCTATATCTATATCGATGGAACGCCTGTGCCTGTGAGTGTTGACGCTAATAGCGGTTCCATTCTTCATCAGGCCGTCAATTACCATGCGGTAGATGTACCGATCGGGAGGACGAGCACCAGCTTCAGCAGCACTGGGACAAAATCGAAGCTCAACGCAGCGTGCAAAATTGAGAACCTTGCTGGTGCGTCCGGAACCCATACTGTTAGCGCGGCAATATTTGGCGTGATAGAGAGAAGTACCAAAGACCAACTTTTTCGCCTATTCCTTTCCTGCTTGTGAAAGAGAGTTCATCGCGCCTCGATCTCAGTGCGGCTGCGTCGCGGAAGACACTGCGATTGTCATGGGAGACGACAAGACTGAAAAGAGAATCGATCAAATCGTTAAGGGTGATAGGATTTCGAATCTTTTACTGAAGAAAGCTTTAGCGATCTGTCGGATGACGCGCGGCCCGGAAAAAATTCCTATGCTAAAGTTCAAGGTCGATGGAAAATCGCTGAGCGTTAGGGGTAATCATCCCTTTCCGACCCGTTCCGGAATGAAGACGACCTTCAGTCTTAGGGTCGGTGATGAGATTCTAGTTCAGGACAAGGGTTGGCAATCCATTGCTAGCATCGAGTCAGTCGAAGCGGGAGCTCAGGCTCCTAATGTGTGGAACATCGAAGTCGATGCCCCCGGCGATCAGTGGGACGCTCATCATTACGTTGCGAATGGTGTCGTGACGGGCGATCTTATGATTCAAGTAAAATTACAAAATGATGCGCGGACGGTACAGAATCGATTGAACTGGTGGTGGGTAGCGGGGCTGCAAGGCTCCGTTTTTTTGTGTTGAGCTTGTTTAAGATGAGTTCGGGGTGGTGAAAGGGGGCGGCGGCTAGCTTATTCATGTGCCGAAGGGGGAGGTTTGACTATAAGAATGGTTCTCACAACGAATCCAACCGAATGACTCCAGCTACCAGTGTTTAATTAAGTCGAAATAGCTTCTATATTTCGGCGAGTTAAAATTGTTTCAAGCTGAGGCTCAGGATTTGCCGATGAGACTGTTACTACTTCGGCAGTTGATCCCTATTTAAGAGGAAATTCAATGAAGATGCACCGTATTGTCTCGAGCTTGTTTGTATTCGGTCTCGTTGCAGCCTGCCAAGAGAAAAAGTTCGCTGCAGACACTGGGAGCGTCCAAGAGGTCAAGGTACAGGTCGACGATGCAAAGAACGGCGACGCCCAGGTTATGTCCACGCCGCCTAATGCTCCCGCTGCTTCAACGTCCAGTGGTATGCCCGGCAGTCAGTCCGGAATGCCTGCATCCTCGACTCCTGGCCTAGAGAACGGTTCTATGCGCCCTAGCTCGGGAGCTCCTGAAGGAACTATTAAAAATTCAGCCGAATCAACGAGCGGACCCATGAATCCAGGAATGTCAACTGGCGCGACATCAGTGGGTTCTAACAATGGGCCAATGGGTTCAGCCACGACTGCTCCAGGGACAATGCCATCTGGGTCTCCCTCCGTAGAGCCTAACCGAGGGTCAGCGGGTACAGTCTCGACTTCTCCTGGTTCTATAGCTACGGGATCCGCCTCCAGCGTTCCTGGTTCCACTGGCTCTGGCTCCACCGGTGCTGGCTCCACCGGTGCTGGCTCCAACGTTCCTGGCAAGCTGCCAGGAGGCTCGACGACGACTGGTTCGGTTCCAGTTCCAGTCGATCCCAACTCTCATTATCCCGGCAAATCAACGAACGGTTCGGTCGCAACCATCCCCGGTACTGTGCCGACGGAGAGCGGGAGTTCAATTTCGCCACCAAATTCAGGACCCGGTAAATCCGGTGACAAGGGTAATGGTCAGGGAAAAGGTAAAGGCAACGGGAAAGATAAAGATAAAGATAAAGACGACCGAGGCATGACATCTTCGCCTCCGAAAATCGACGAAAGTGATGATGGAGACGACGTAGAAGCCAGTGAAGAGGAATGTTCATCGGAGCTTGGCGTTCCAGTTCATCGGATCAAAGTCAGCGGTAAAGGCAAACTCATGAAAATCAGCCAAGATGAGGCGCTTTTCGTCAAAGTCACAGGCAACATGAACACTGTGCTGATAGACCTGACTAGTCAAGCTCCGAGCACGACCGTCAAGGCGATTTGCCTATCGGTAGCTGGAGGTCGAAACAAAGTTTCTCTGAAGGTCGGTCTACACGTCGAAGCTGTTTATATCAAAACACGAGGTAAGGATCCCCGAGTAGAAATTATCACGACCAAGGGTAGCGTCATCGATTCGATTTCTATCAATGCTCGAAAGAGCAAAGGTCCAGAGGTCTTTCTTTCGGGGCCTGGCGCCTACACCTGTGACTCATCGCATTCCCTGGTCTGCGGTAAATGATAAAGCCTTGGCTCAAGGGAACTTTGATGTCCTGCCGGATCAATGGCGCGATTAGCTTGAGTTAGTTGGCAAAAAGGGAGAGGCAAGGTATTTTAAGATACAAGAGGCTATTGTTCTAGCGATGGTAGCTAGGTAAAAATGCTAGCGCCGTGCAGACACTAGCCTAATCTATCGTGAATCCCGTCGAGCTCTGAGAGCTGGACGGGATTCTTGGTTTTAGGCGACAAAGGTAAAGCATCGTAAAAGCTTGTCCTTAAAAGCTTGTTAAGAATCAGGTAGAATCCTTAGATTGGGACTTGGCGCAGGACTCTCGTTTGATATGAGGTGGAAATGTATAAGATCCTAGCGCTAGATGGTGGGGACCTTAGGGCGATCTTTCAAGCTCGTCTGATCGAGCGACTGGAACAAGCTGCGGGACAAAGCCTCACGCCCAACCTCTATGCAGGTACATCGGCAGGCGCTATCGTCGCCTGTGCCCTGCTGCATATGTCAGCAGCTAAGACCGTCGAGTTCTTTCTCCAGGATGGTCTCGGCTCATTCTGCTTTTCTTAAAGGACCTATGAGGCCTCAGCATCTTCAACGGACTGATGAATAAGACTAAGACACAGGATATTCAGACGAAACGCGCTACGTCCCTGCCGCGTTGGGTACAGCTCGCTTACTCGAGATCAAGAATTTTACCGACTTCGTGCAATTGACTCTGAATCGCCTCTGAATATTAGATAGTGTCTGTCCAGGAATAGGGAGGGCAAGGCGCGAGGCTAAAAAAAAGCGCAGTTTATTCAAGATAAATGAGCATCTTTTTCTGCCGATATGACGACAGCCATCGCAATTCCTGGACACACTAGATCAATAAGCGTCTGATGAATCCTCTAACCAGTGGAATGGATATGAACACAAATCTGAGTTTTAGGCTTAGACGAGCCCTTCCCGAAGACAACGAAAAACTGATCGATCTCGCGCGGCGTTGTCCAATGCTAGGTCAACTCGAAATGCATTCGGATAGATTTCCGGATTTCTTTGCAATCAATGAGCTGCAAGGCGAGCTATCCCATGTGTATCTCGCAGAAACGGATGTAGGGGATATCATAGGTTGCGCGGCTTTTACGGAAAAGACCATCATGAAAAATGGTTTCCCGGTAAAAATTCTACACTTCGGTGATCTTCGATCCGACCCCACTGCTCGACGCTCAAGCATTGCCGCAGAAATGGTTAAAATCTACCTTGATATGCTTCGCGCTGGAAGCTTTGATCATGGGTACTTCGAGATCTTGGAAGGCAACAATGCCGTCATCAAGTTACATCGACTCTTGACCGACGAATTTCAATGGTAAAATCAATTTTTATCAGCTACTTCCGGTTGGTAGTTATAAACTTTCTAAAGCTTGGACCTACCGCCGAGCAACTCGCGAGGATATTGCCGATATTTCGCGTTTGATGCAGAGTATGCATAGTCAATCGCTTGGAGCACCGGAATTTTCGCAGGAATGGCTGGAATATGAAACGAGCCGACATGAGTCCTTCAAAATTTCCGATGTCTGGCTTGCTATCGACACTCAGAACACAATTGTCGCATCTCTCGGCCTTTGGGATCAATCATCCATCCGCAAGACAGTTGCCACCAAGTTCACCAAAAGTATTCGAACGGCTATTCGGGCTTTAGCTCTATTTGGATTGATCTGGAGACTTCCTCCTATTCCCATAGAAGGAAAACCTCTAAGTTATCTCTTCGGACGTTGGTCCGCCGCTGCAACTGGTGAGTCTCGAGCCCTTCAGTCCCTCTGCCACTTCCTAATGAATGGCATTCGAAGCGAGCAAAAATGCCAGTTTGTTAGCATTGGTTTTCATGAGAGCGATCACATGAATTCAGCACTAAAAGGCATCGTAAAGGTTCAAGAGAGAATCGAAGTTTATTCGCATTGGATAAAGGAAAACCTTGAAATTAGCCTACCGGGGGCTGTGCCGCAAATTAGATTCGTAGACTTAGTCCTAATATAGCCGAAAACTGATCCCATTAATTGGTAACAAGAGTCCAGGTCATGTACTTTTTCTCTCTCAATACCAATTAAGAGGCTCAGTTTTATGCGGATTGGTCGTAATGATCAAGGATAGGATCCAAAACTTTTTCAGCCAAGAGCTGCGAGTCTACCCTTTCAGCTTTTGTCTTCACCAATCCAAACTTTTCTGGGACAGTTTTTTTTGAAGATCAAATTTCGTAGAATTTCCAAATCGATAGATGGGAAGAAATTTTGTATATCGAGTTTCAAAAAATATAATCCCCTCCCGCCGCTACGCTGATGGCTCCGGATGAAAGCTCTGAGGTCCAAAGATGCCCTTTGCCTACGCGGCAGCCATAAGATTGAGGTGAGAAAAGAAACGTCGCTCCCAATAGGGGCTCATATAGTCATGGATAAAGTGGTGAACAACACTGTCGCGAATGTGAGCTGCGATTATTTCGCGAGGTTTAGGAAAAGTGACCACGAAAACAGTTGAGCAACTGGGCACATATCGTTAATAATAAATATCAGAAGCAAGTTGGTAAATCTCTGCTTCGTGATGCAGGTGAAAGATGGTTTTTTTGATATGAGGCTTTTGTCGAACACAGTTTTTATACGACGCAAGGAGTTTAGAAAATAGCTCAAGTTGAGTCATAAAAAACTAAATGGGAAATTAAATAAATCAAACTGCCGGGGGGCTCACCTAACACAAAGCACCTGGTTAGGCGTCGACTTCACGTCGTAGTACGCGTACCCGTCGTGCGGCTCCACGAACCACGCGTAGGTCGGAAAATTGTAGGTAAACGTCGAAGCCGACCAAAAATAACCATCTACGTTCAAAATAAACTGATCGTTATTATGGGTGCTTCCTGATCCCCGGATCGTGCCTGCCCCGTTATACCCTACATCTCGAATACCGTGAATATAAGCTTCCATCAATTCTTTTTGCGTCGCCAAACGCCAGCCGGTGAAGCCTCCAAAACTCAAATCATTGCAGTGCTGAATGGCTTTATGCCAGCTTAATGCCGTCGAAGCGGCAGCAGCACCAGCTACTGGGTAAGACTCGCTCCATGTGAGGCCTGAGATTTTGTCTTTCATAATGCAGTTATCCGCAGCCGTATCACAGGTACCATCGGCTGTAAGGTCTTGCCAATTGCTGTAGTCACAATCAGTGTTGCTGCTCCAGCCTGCAACCAAACTGGTCGGATACACGAGATTATTATTGTAATCATCGATCGTATCCCACCAATGAATGGTTCCATCACTCCATTGATAAACTGTGACATTGGACCCCACTGCCGTGATATCAACTTGAGCGCCTGGACCGCTCGCTGCCGAAAGCTTGATAGTGTTGGCGTCCACATAGATCACATAGTACGTCGTGCTAGGGGCCGAAAGTCCTGGAGGGATTGAGGTAGCTCCCACTCTCACAGTCATGTTCGAGGTGAAAGGATGGCCTGTGATCGTCAAGGTATCAGCGGTGGCATCGACCGTCGAGGCAGTGTAGGGCACGCCCACATCCCAAAAACTCGCATTCGCTCGATTCCGGCAACTCGTCTTAAGCTGTCCCGTCACGCCATTGACAACTGATCCTACCCGAACGTTCCATGGATCAATCGCCGCAGGTGCCGTTAGATTACCGGCGAGCCCAAAGATGGTCGCCGTCGATACAATATTTGTAGCAATAATATCTGCATCTCCAGCACCTGTCTGATAGTTTCCTGCAGAATTCCAATACTCAAATGCCGCCCCTGATTTTGCCTTAGCATCGAAGGTCGCAGCATCGAGATCGGCGGTATTTGATGCTGACGGAAGTGGATAAGTGGACGATGGATAAGCACCAGTCACGGAGCCAATGACGATACCGGCCTTGATATTCTCGGGTTTAAGATTCGGGTCAGCCGGGTTAACCGCTGAACCATCGCAGCTACGGATACCTTGAACCACAGCGCCGTCTTGATTGTAAAAGGTAAGATCACTACAGACTTTGGCGGGATCGGCCAGAATGAGAGGATATGTCTCTGCCGTACTGCCTTCAGCTGGTTTAACAACTATTTTTGCTCCCGGCTGGTATGTGACAACGCCTTCGCTTTGTGCCGGGGCACCGCCAGTTGCTTTGACATCAGCACTGCCTTTACATCCCACCTGAGCGTAGAGGAGTGTAAAGCTTAAGATCGAGACAATAATCTTCATCGAAATATCCTCCTCTGTATTTACGATGAAAAGATCGGTCTTTTAGCTGAAAACATGAGGCACTACCTCCAAATTTAAACTCAAAGTATTGATATCTTGAGGAATAAATAGGCCGTCAATTACTGGTAAAATCCAGAACACGCTTGACTAATACACTACCACGATAGGCTAAGACCTAGTCCAGCGAAGGCAAGGTTAGGACTGACGGAATAAACCTCTGGACTGCTCGGGTCGACGGACTTTGAGGCCACTGCAATTTCTAGCCTTTCGACATTCGCAAACGTCAAAAGATTCACATCCCAATGTCCTGCCTCAAAGACATCAAAATAAAGATCCATCCCGCCTCTCAGACTCTTCACCGTCACCGCGCGTTTATT
>JACMPP010000163.1 GCA_014377445.1 Oligoflexus sp. | reverse complement strand
TCATCGTGATTCGAGAAAAGCAATCTTTGGCTGAACTGCGTCGTTCGGCCGGTTGAAAATGGGCTAGGGGACTAGCTGCTCAGCCCCCGCACTATCAGAATGTCTATATAGACAGATTTTGACAGTTAATTTAGAGCGGTGTTGGACGGCTACGACGCCACTCGCATGCTGCGTGATTTGGGCTATGCAAAGCCTATTATAGCCTCACCGCCCATTCTCTTCCTGGAGAACATATGCGAATTCTGGCCAGCGGTTGTGATGCCCACTTGACCAAACCTATCAACTTCCTGCTCCTGCGCCAAACGATAGTCGAACACACCCATTTTAATATCTAAAATGACGCAGTCGAAAAAGAGCGACAGCTCTCGTAGACCGGTATAATACACCCATTGAAATACTTACAGGCCCAGCTCGCTTGCGCTATACTGAGCAAACAATTTGAATAAGAACATTCTGCCTTAACTAAGTCAAAATATCATCCATTCGAGAATGAGGATCTCTATGAAACTTACAGAATTCATCCGTTCTCATCATGAGAAAATAATCGAGGATTGGGTTTCTTTTGCGAGAACCATGGTCCCTTGGTCGGATGGCTTAAGCGAAGAAAATCTTAGAGATCACGCTGAAGAGCTTCTTACGGCCGTGGTTATCGATATGCAGTCGCCTCAAAGCGCGGACGAGCAGGAGGAAAAGTCTAAAGGCAATGCGTTGGATGGGCAGCTTGGACGGATAGGCCAGCGGCATGCCTCCGATCGTTTGGAATCCGGTCTTGGCCTCGATCAACTGGTGTCCGAGTTTAGAGCGCTGCGCGCCAGCGTACTGCGTCTCTGGGAAGTTGAACAAAGTGGGGGAGACACAGAGGTCACCCGATTTAACGAGGCCATCGATGAGACCCTTGCAAAATCGGCTTCCCGTTATACGCGTTCGGTCGAGAAAACCAGAGATCAGTTCTTAGGAATCCTTGGACACGATCTGCGGAACCCTTTGGGTGCGATCCTTATGGGTGCATCCCTGCTTGCAGACTCTGAAGATGCCGAAGTCGTGGAAGTTTCGGGGCTCATTCGTAACAGTGCCGAACGCATGAATCGAATGGTGAATGACCTTTTAGATTTGACGCGGACTCGACTGGGGAGTGGAATTCCCATCATGAGACAGTTGATGGATATCAAGCCAGTCTGCTCGAATGTCCTTTCTGAACTCAAGGCCCTGCATCCAAAAACTGATTTTCATTTTGAACCACAGGGAGATTTGTCCGGAGAGTGGGATAGTGACCGTCTGGCCCAGGTGATATCCAATCTTCTGTCCAATGCCGTTCAATATTCGTCTGACAACAGCCCAATTTCAGTAAGTGCGGAAAGTGCTGGCGATTCGGTTGTCATCCAGGTTCACAACTTTGGGACTCCCATCGCGGCAAAAGTCCTGAAGTCGATTTTCGCACCTATGGTCCGAACACAGCCCGATGGACAATCGTTTGACAAGAATAAAACCGGTTTAGGCCTTGGTCTCTATATTGCCAGCGAGATTGTCAACTCACACCATGGATCCATAACTGTAACTTCGAAAGAAGTCGATGGTACGACCTTTACTGTGAGTTTGCCTCGACACCCTAGAACCTACGCTCAGTCAACTATGAAAGATTCTCAGTCCGCGGTAGATATAGTTTCTCAAACACGAAGGTCCCGAGGGGCAGAACCGCTGCTACATAGCTGAAGAACCATACCTTCTTCGTCCAGTTCGATTGCATCGCCACGTAATTTGCAGCGAGGATATAGACGAGGAACAACACGCCGTGAGCCATGCCTACAGCCCGCACGGCTTCGGGATGACCGAAAATATATTTCAGCGGCATTGCGATGAGCACAAGTATAAGAAACGAAGTCCCTTCCAGTCGTCCCAGCCAGCGAAATGCATTCAGTAAACGCACAATTAATCCCCTCAATAGATGTCGGCCATAGGCTGCAGCGAATATTTAACCAAGCCTATCGACGTGCGGCAGCTACTCAAATCTCTCGCACGCCACCTTCAAACAATCTCGACATCCTAGATCCTTAGCATATCGGGTCCCTCCAAAGCGGGAAGGGCCAGTTTTCGACTGGCGTCACGCAGGGCCGTTCGAAGTCCCTCTTCCACAGTGGGATGATAGAAAGTGTGGCGAAGCATGTCCTGGACTGATAGGCCTTCTGTTATGGCAGCAGCAAGGATATGAGCGAGATGTTCACCCTCGGGAGCCATGAGTTCCGCGCCCATTATCTTGCCCGTCTTCGGCTCGACATAGAGTCGAAGCGCACCTTTATTCTCACCCATGATCTTGCTTCGACCCTGATTGCTAAACGACACTTCGCCAATGACCGTTTCCGGCACTTCATGGCAGGGTAGACCGATGCTGGCGATATTGGGAATCGTGAAGGTAACGCTCATGGGTGTCTTGCGTTTAAAGGCTACCGGGACGTCGCGAAGGGCATTGAATCCAGCCATACGCCCTTCGTCAGCGGCCTCATGTAGGATCGCCTTGTCACCATCGAAATCACCGGCGACGTAGAGTTGAGGATTGACTCCTTCGACCTTCATGCTGTTTTTGTTAAATCTTGGAAGGCCTTTATCCGTTAAAAGGCAGCCCGCTTGGTCAATGCCGAGTCCCTCGAGATTGGGTTTTCGGCCGGTCGCAACCAGAATTTTTTCGACAGTTTCTGACTTGCTTCCGAATCGCACAACGACTTTGGATTCATCTGATGAAAGAGAAAGCTTCACCTCTTCGCCGAGATGGATGGGAAAGTCCTCACGAAGACTTTTGAGGGCTACTTCTGCCACGACCGCATCGGCCAGACCGGCGATTTTAAGGCTTTTGTCAAAGCCATAGACTTTGCGATCCAGGAGGGCCATAGCCTGGCCGATTTCAAGGCCGATGGGTCCCATGCCGACGACAGCCCACGACTCGGGAAGATCGTCGAGCTCGAAGAAGCTATCCGTCGTCACGATTTTATTGCCCAACGAGGCCCACTCTTTGGGAACGTTCGGGCAGCCCCCTGTGGCGATAATCACTGATTTGGCCTTTACTTCTGTCTTATCGTCGATCTTTAGGTGATTGGGGCCGATAAATCGAGCATGGCCCTGTAGGAAATGATCGCCTAGATCCTCAATGTCTTTCAGAGCGAAGGCCACAAAGTGATCGCGCAGCTTGCGGACCTCCTTCATCACCCGCTGAATATCTATAGCGCCCTGACCGTTCCATATCTCATTTTTTTGAAGTCTTTTGAGTCCCGCATACTCATGGGCAAACTGCAAAAGCGCTTTCGAGGGCATGCAGCCAACGCGACTACAGGTAGTTCCCAGTGGACCTCGATCGATGATGAGAAAGCTCTTCGTCGTTTTCTTCAATTCCTTGACAGCCGTGAGACCTGCAGTCCCGGCCCCAATGATGGCAACATCTACCTGTTTTAACATTGGCAAATCCTGAGCGAAAGAGTGTTATAAGGTCATAAAATTCTTGGTGTAATTGACTACAAGAAGGGGCTAGGGTCCCGGTCTACAATGGCAGAAGATTTCGTCAAAATTTGTGTTTTCTTTCCAAAGATTCTCAAAATCTTACACGTATGTCTCTAAATTGTCAGGCATTTTCATCTGCCCCGGTAGAAAGTCGGTGAAGGTTTCTGCCAACGGAAACTCATTTCCCTATTCCTTCGTGCATCGGATCTATGACATCTTTCAATCATACCCAGGGAGGCTTAGGAAGAGGTCTTACGGGAAAGTCGCAGGGCATGCTGAAGGTCACTGATCGGGCTTGTAGCTTCGGTTTTACAGCATGCAAGTGTGGACCTCTCTTAGACGACGAATAGGATTTTGAATCAACTTTCAACATCGCTTTTCGTTTGTCAGAAGAAAAATATCTTCCTGTTTCTGAACTTAATTTTTGGAGAGAGCCTGTGAAATTTAAAAACGCATCCATTGTAATCGCATTTATGTCCGCCGCTGCCGCTTGTAGCACGACTCCTCCCGTCGAAAACTTCTCTGTCGATACGAACCCGACAGAAGAAGTCAAAAAACTGGAAGCGGATTTGGATCAAGCCAATGCGGCCCAGGTTAACGTACTGGCTCCGAAGAACTACGAACAAGCTCGTGAAGCATTAAAAGATGCAAGGAAGAGCCTTGAGAGCAAAGACGACGCCAAAGACGTCCTGAAAGAAGTCGCAGAAGGCCGCGCTTACTTGAAACGCGCTCAGGAATTTGCCAAAGTCGGCACCGACAACATGGCTGAAGTTGTGAAAACCCGTCAGTTGGCTCTCGAAGCTGGCGCGAAAGACAGCTACGCTCAAGATTTCCGCAAAGCCGATGACAAATTGAAAGACGTGTCGGAAGACATCGAAAAAAATAAACCTGAAAACGCTATGAAAAATCGTGACGAACTGCTTTCAGCTTACCTCGATCTCGAACTTCGCGGTATCAAACGCAAGAATTTGGCTGAAGCCGAAGGTCTCGTCAAAGATGCTGAACGCAAAGACGCTAAAAAATGGGCTCCGCGTACCTATGCTGTAGCACAAAAAAGCGTCGACGACGCAGAGGCTTTCATAACTGCTAACCGTCATGATACAGCCCAAATCAAAGTCGTTTCGGACAAAGCTTTGGCTGATGCACAACATGTGATGCAAGTCACAGGCGCAGCTAAATCTGGCGAAAAAACCACTTCGGAAGAAGCGGCTCTTCGCATGGAAGCAGCTCAAAAGGATATCGCTGTTAAACAAACAGAGATTGCCAACACTCAAGCCGAACTGAGTAAAACAGCTGCCGTAGCTGCTGGCGCTCAGGGCGAACTCGCTAAAAAACAAGCGATTGATCAAAAGTACGAGCAAGCTCGTGCGATGTTCAGCAAAAACGAAGCTGAAGTCTATCGTCAAGGTCAAGCCATTGTAATCCGCTTGAGAAGCCTTGAGTTCGACACTGCTAAAGCGCAACTCAAAGGTAACAACTTTCCAGTCCTTGCAAAAGTCCAGGATGTTATTGCTGAGTTCCCAACCGCTAAAGTCATCATCGAAGGCCACACCGATTCTAAAGGTGGCAAAGAAATCAACGAGAAGGTTTCACAAGCTCGTGCCGATACCGTGAAGTCTTACTTGGAAAACAACACCAAAGCTCAGGGCGCGCAGTTCTCGGCCATTGGTTACGGATTCCAAAAACCACTCGCGAGTAACAAAACTGAATCAGGTCGAGCGCAAAACCGTCGCGTAGACATCGTCATCACACCTGAAAATATGTAATTCTTCTCGATTGCCCGTGACCTCGCTGGTCACGGGTTTTTGAGTGTGCTGCTGGTCATTTGGATGACGCCACTTACCCTCTTTTTCTTTGGCAGCGGAGTATGGATCTGGTGGAAGAGGCCGTCAAGCCTCCGAAAGATCAGGACTGGCAATTAGAAGAACAATGCTCCACTGGTGAGATCTTCCGTATCGGCTGTCTTTTCCGCTTCGCCAGCCGGCTTGCCTTTGTTGAGACTACCATTCATGGTGAATTCCAGAGTAAATTCACAATCGCTGCTCGTCATGGGAATGACGATGACGGGGCTTTTCCCCGGATGAGTGATGACATGATTCTCGCCCATGATGACTTGAGGCAGGCCGATACTTACATAATAGTCAATTTTAGAGAAATTGATTTTGATCTTACCACTGATCTGATTGCACATCTCACCAGCAAGGTCTCGGGTAAGCTCCTGCGTGAGAGGCTGCTCGTTCTCGCCGAAGATGCTTGAGGCAAGGCGTTTGAGAAAATGCAGGTTGCAGGAGAAAGCAACGGACCCAATTGATGGTCCCTGACTCAAGGGTATAAGCGCTGAAAAATAACCACGTGCTGCGCTGCTTGCCTTGATGTAAGGTTTTCCTATCACCAAACCATCTCCGAGATAAAACTTCACGATTTCCTGCATGGCGGCTGTCACGGCCCGGATAATGCTGGCATCGTATGAAACTGTGAGCTTCTTTTGGGGAAGCGCAGAGGACAGGCACTTTTCTTTTACTTTTTTTAAGACATTTGCAGCATCAAAGGGCTTAAGAATAACACTTGCGACACCAATAGCGCTAATGCGCTTGAGGTTCTCCACGTCGAGTACACCCGAAATGATGAAGAATTTGGCTTTTTTATTGAGGTGATTGGCTTTCGCGTGACCGAGGAACTCGATCCCACCCATACGAGGCATCGCGATATCGGTGAGTACGGCGTCGAATCTTTCGGTGCTCATGATACGCAGGGCATGGGTTCCATCACTCGCAACAAACACCGTCCAGCCTTCGGCCTTGAAAACCTCACTCAGTAAAACCTGGATGTCTCGTTCGTCATCAACGATTAGGATGCGGAGTGACTCGACTTTGGCGTTTGGCTTGGTTTGGTTTGTTAACAAAGTCGACGACTCCCTTCGCGAATGATTGTTCTAAATATTCCTCTTTATATTATTGAAGTCGATATCCAGCCCGAAATCAAGATCTATGGGTTAAATTCGGTATATGAATCGAGCAAAGACAGGCGTGTTGTCGCTTAGGTCTTTGCCATTCGAATCACGAAATTCATCCCTTTTATCAGCCTATTCAATGGCTTTGATCGGGAACAAGCATTCTTTTGCATTCCCAGCCAGAGATTTTGTCGTCAAATAATCGCTGAACGACATTCTGCATCAAGTGTTTGAGGGTCTTTTGCTTCTTTAGCAAGAAGACCCTCGATGGCAAAGAACATTAAGATCCCTTCAAAAAATCGAAACTACGACCAGCCCGGTTCTGATTCGAGCTATTTAGCTTAACATCATGAAAATATTTAAAGTTTGAGGAATTTACGGTGCGAACAGTCTTTTTTGTCCAGCCTGGGAATGCGATAAGGTGAAGATGACCACTGAAGGAGGTTTCCTAATGCCGTCATCGAATCAAGTAGACGTTTTGGCCAAGCCCTACATTCCTATCGACACAGATATCGTTGAGCAGATCGAGCACTACTCGTTGGATCACATTCACGTAAGCATCCAATATAAGGACCGCGACGGATCGATTAAATCGATGCGGGGTCACATCGCTGATGTCTACACCAACAGCGATCACGAAGAACATTTGAAGATGGCCGATGGTCGAACCTTAAGGCTTGATCAACTTATTAAGGTCGATCCCACCGAGCCTGATCCGACGGTGATGAGGAAGCAGGAGCGAGACAAGAACGTCGACCTGAGTTTTGGGGTGGATATCAAGGAATCCCGCTTCTTTCCAAATGGAATTCGTTAAATACCAGACTGCAAATCATATGAGATGATCAAGGGGTGCAAGCGAGATATAAAAAAACCACGATCGTAAAAGATCGTGGTTTTTTCTTATTGAAAAGAATGAGCTTATTAGCTCAGCTTACTTTTCTCTTTGTTCATACCTTTGATATAATCATCAACTTCGAGTTCGGCGCGGTCTTTTGCCAAGCCGTAACGCTCCTGGAGCTTGCCAACGAAACGATCTTTTTTGCCTGCGATGAGCTCGACATCATCGTCAGTGAATTTTGCCCATTTTTCACGGACTGAGCCTTTAAGATCTTTCCACTGGCCTTCAATTTGATCCCAATTCATAATGAATCTCCTTTTAGAGCCCATCAACGGGCTTACAATGAGTACTTCACGATTCGTGCCACAATTATAAGTCAATCAAATCAGGGATTGTGGGATGATGAGTACCGCGATCATACAGGCTCGTCGCTAATCTCATACACTCAGCTTGCCGCAGTAATTGCAAAATATGACTAGAGAATACTTCCCATGAGATGACTCCACTAAACCGGGGCAACTTCATCGGGCATTGCCCTCCCGCTCAAACATCATAGGCAAGACTCTATTTTCGTCCCCACCAAAATCATTCTTCCCCTTCGGATTGCTGCGATAGGATTTGAACTGACGCGTGCGGAGAGCATGACAGGGGGACTCCATATTAACCTAAAGTAACGAATACTTACAATCCGATCAAAATTTAAAAATGAGTTTTCCTAAAGTCGCGTGCCCTCAGCACCGACCTCTAACCATATCCGAAGTGAACGGTTGGAATTGAGGTCCCTATGACGCGTGAAATACTCTCCATAAAAGTTATCGAAGCGCAAATCAAGCTCATTGAAATTGCCAAAGGCATCGAAGAGGGTTTGGAGCCTGACGAGCTACTTGGAATGATAGCAGCGACCCTCGACATATGCTCATCACTCCATGACACGGAGGTTTTATGATGGACAACTCCAGCTTGGTCTTGGCGTTGGCTCGAGCCAAAGATTCCAGCAATAATAATCGTTACAGAATTCTTGAACACTACTTAAATTTATCTCGTCTGGACAAAGGGCTCCCATCTTTACCCAACAAGTGGCTTGCACTCGTACCGGAGTCGCTTAAATTGGTTTTTAACAACAATGCCCAAGCTTCTCGGCAATCCAAATCGTTAAAGTCTGGCAGCCTACAGCTTTCGTGTGGCTCAAAGGCTTTTAGCCTCAGTTCGATTCAAGAAATCGTGCCATTCTCAGGCAAGGTCGCCACACTGCAATTGAAGAATGCAAGCAAACTCAACTATACAAATTTATCCGATCGATTCGTTCCATTTGAAACGGTTTCCTCGAAGTCGCCAGATCTCACCAGCATACTTATCGTCGTCACCGACGGCAAGTCTGAACGTTGCCTAACTATTTCAGCAGCTTTATGCAAGCTTCAGAGCCAGGAATCAGTATGATTCAAGATGAATGGGATAATATTAAAAGGCAGTTCGAAGACTTTTTCCCGACTGCTATTCAAACATTTGGCGAAGAGTTTCGAGAAATTTGGAATGCACTGAACGGGCTATGTAACGGCGTCAACGAAGCGACGCCTGAGCTCATGGAGGAGATCTATCGTAAACTCCACACTGCCAAGGGTACTTCAGCACAGACTGGTTTTAATTCCCTGGCGAAAATAGTCCACAGTATTGAGGATCATTTCATTGGGTTGAAGAAATTAAACCAACAGGTTGATGTCCGAGCTCTCTATCAACTCGCAGATATGGCCGAACTCATGATTCAGCTCACGGATGAGTTGATTCCCTCGAAGAGCGATATTAAGGGCGCCCACACGTTATTAATCAGGATATCGGAATTAGCTGCTCTGATTCTTTCCAGTGAAGGCAAATCTGCGGAGACCTCAACATCTTCAGAGCCAGCGGCAGCGCGCACTAAGGTTCCCCCGATGGCCATCGATGATAGCCAATTCGATGCCATATTTCAGGCTGTTTCTAAAACTCTGTCAGTACTCGCAAAAATGAGAGACATCCCGGATAGCGACGTCGTGCCTCGCAATGAGAAGGCATTGTCCTCCTTAATTGAGGCCCGCCTATCATCTCCCACTGCTTTAGGCAGCCGACTGAAGAGAATGGTCCGCTCTTTGGCTGACGATCTTTCGAAAGACATTCAGTTCGAAACCAAAGGTTTTGAACAGTTGGTTGATCGAAAACTTTTGGGCTGCTTTAATGAAATATTAACTCATATGCTACGAAATTCATTAGATCACGGTATCGAAGAACCCTCGGTAAGGCAAGCCAGAGGCAAGCCAGCGTTAGCTTCGGTATCGGTAGAGATTGTATCCAAAACGGATAAAACCTCCATCATCATCAAAGACGATGGCGCGGGAATTGACCCTGATCGAGTTGCCAGGAAGGCGGTGGAGAACGGACTTGTTAGTAGCGAAGAGATTGAAAAATTTACCCGCTATGAAAAGCAAAGTCTAATTTTTAAACATGGTTTTAGTACAAAAAGTGAAGCAACCGAAATCTCGGGACGCGGCGTAGGCATGGATGCAGTCATGGCCGTTATCGAGAACAACCGTGGTAACTTGATCTTTCAATCCGAACCGGGTGAAGGCTCTACCTTTGTCATCGATTTTCCGAGTGATTATCGCTTCGATCAGGTCGTGATCTTTACGCTCGGGGGTCAAAACTTCTTCATTTCCTCTCAAAATACTCTAGGGTTTTTACCCTCGGGTTCGGGATTGAAAGTGGAGATGGGAGCACTATCCCTCGAAGATGAGCCATATCTTGTACTGAGTCTTCCTCACTTGCCGCTGCCAGTCACTGATTCCGATAGCTATATGCTGCTCGAGCTTACCGGAGTTAAGATCGCTTTGAACGTCGATGCTGTTCTAGCATTTGAAAAAGTACTTATTCTCAGTACGACAAAGCACGATAAGCTGCCCGCATTCATTAGTGGCATAATCGATTCACCTAAACTCGGATTTTCATTTGGGATCGACATCACAGAACTTGAAAGAAATTTCAACCTTTACTTCAACGACCAAGAGGACTCCATCATGACTTCACCTGATCGAAGCGAGCCCAAAGACGTTATCAATGCCCAGCATCAATCCGGAGGATCCACCGCTATGAATCTACCATCTTTACCCCGAAATAAGTTAATTTCGAAGGAAAAAATTCTTGCCTTCATCGAAGGTGATGAGATGACGAATACGCTTCGAGAGATCATTGTGTTGGCCTCTCAGGAGATTCCCACTTTAGTCGATCAACTGATCGCATTTGCAGAATCTGAGATCAGCCTTCTAACCGACACCATCAATTCGATTGAAGACGAAGAGGAACTTCAATACGTCCTTGCCATCCGATACGCGGCACTCAAATCAAATTGGATCTTATTGAACTTGAGAGTCAATTATGAGTTAGCAGCAGGCAAAGAATCGGAACCCATTCTTCCCTTTAAGGCTGCCCTCAGCGCCGGTATTTTAGGGAGATTAGAAAGCTTAATTTTGGCTGACGCTGTCAAATGCATTACACAGGTGCTTTCAGAGCCAGTCATTAAATAGAAAAACTTTGACAATTTTAACGGAGCTAAATCATGAGTCTTTTCGCACAGAAATTACAGCCTGTAGTGGGTATTCAAGATGCCCAAATCGACACGCCAAGTTCAGATTCCGGCAACGCCGAAGTTGAGAGTCTAGGCAACCAATTGGATGATTTGTATAAAGACGTTGAGTATGTCACTAGCCATTTCCCCAACCATTCCGTTCGAAGTCTAGTGGATTACTGCAAATCTTTAGAAACAAGATTAGCAAGTAAGCCAACTGCTGGGGGTGTCCCGCAGGCCAACGGTATTATCCCAGGCGAAGTGATAGCGAATTTATCCTCGCTGACTCAAGCCCAATCGGATCAAGTTGATTTGGGTATCGTTGAAGTTGATAATAGCGGCATGATAAAGCTCTACAACCGCTATGAAGCTGAATTAGCAGGGGTGGACCAAAAAGCGGTTCTCGGCAAAAACTTTTTCACAGAAGTGGCACCTTGCACCAATAACCGCCTCTTTCTTGGTCGATTCAAGCAAGGAGTCGAATCGGGAGCTATGGACTTTGGCTTCAACTATACCTTCACTTACAAAATGAAGCCAACGCAGGTTCAGATTCATCTCTTTAGGGACATCGCCAGCGGTCGCAATTTCATTTTCGTTAGAAAAAGATAGGAAGTAAATGATGGGCTTTGCAATCAAAGACGAACAGCCCCTTCAAGGGACTGCAACAGTCAAGAAATGGCTCCAACAGATGTTGGTGCAAAGTCCTGATTTTATAGTTACCTATAAACTGGGTGGAGACGATCACAGGGTTTGGACGGCTAGATCGATAACCGTAGCCGTCTCAAACCATGTTCGATCAGGCAGTAAGACTGCACGCTCCGTTTGTATTCAAACTGCAGAATTCGATGAAGCGTCTTGGCTCAGCTCTGTCATTGCTAAGGGTTTTGCTCAGTATGACGAAGACCCTTCCTGGCTAAAAGAGGCCAAGGCCCTCCTTAAGCAATTCAAACCATTTTTGGGCGACGAGAGAAAAACCAGCTCAATCTGTTTCGTCATTCCGGACTTAGGCACGTTTGCGGCTGCTGAACTCGCTACCTTGCTTTACATCAACACAAAACTGAGCGCTGATATTCACATAGCGCCGGTCCCAACCGCGTTGCAAGCCCTGCCCATAAAAGGATTAGCCGCTTTTTTTCAAAATTCCAAGATTCAGGTTTTCGACTCACAGAGTTTTTTGGACGAGACCATTAGTCCACAATCCAATTCATTTCTCAAGTTTGCGGGTGGAGAAGATCAGATGGAGTGGCGGCATATTCAATGCCTTCCTCGCCTTGAATCCCGAATATTTTTAACTGACGAAACGAAAAAATCCTGCGCGGAAAGTCACAAGACCTACCTGGATTCAGTAGCAAAGAGCACCGTCTATGGTGCCTCAACAGGATTTGGTGGGAATGCTGGACAGGAGATGAGTGCTACAGCTAGAGAAGGGCTCCAAAATCGGCTTTGCCGGTATCTCGATTGTGGGATGGGGGGGTACCTAGACCACGAGGCATCACGCATGGCCATGGCGCTAAGGATTCATGTCCTAGCTAAGGGCTACTCGGGGATATCCCTTGCCTGTCTTGAAGCCTTAGTCGCGCTGTATAACCTTGGGATATGTCCAGCTCTCCCTAAAATGGGCGCTCTGGGCGCCTCTGGTGATTTGATTACGATGGCTCCTATGGCACTTTTAATATCTGGTCAATCCGTTCCAGGCTATGTCTTGGGACAATTCAAAAAAGATCTTTGTATCGAGGATTTTGGAATACAGCCAGTCTCCTTAGGTGGCAAGGATGCGTTGGCAATCATGAATGGGTTAAGTGTAGCCACTGCGTTGGGCGCCCTCGCTTTTCTCCGACTTCAATTGATTTGGGATAAAGCCCTGCACAGCACGGCTATCATTTTTTGCGCGCTCGGGGGAAACCGTGAATGCCTGAGTGCCGAAGTTAATAGCGAAAAAGTGCGCAGTTTTAGTGGTCAAAGAGTTATCGCTGAATCTTTGGCTCAACTTGTTATGCATGAGGCGACAATCCGTCGCTCATCCG